>NZ_JBTLRD010000030.1:0-7426 GCF_054584775.1 Polaribacter litoreus
CGACCTTGCGGAGAGATCTTTTTCCATTTCGCCTGTAATTAAGAGGTTTTATGTATTAAGAGATTTCTCGATTCCGCTTACGCTCCACTCGAAATGACAGAGTACTTTGTCATTCCGACCCTGTGAAGGAATATGTTTGTCATCTCGACCTTCTGGAGAGATCTTTTTCCATTTCGCCTGTAATTAAGAGGTTTTATGTATTAAGAGATTTCTCGATTCCGCTTACGCTCCACTCGAAATGACAGAGAGTTTTGTTATTCCAACCTTGCGGAGCAATCTGTTTGTCATCTCGACCTTGTGGAGAGATCTAATGTACATATTAAGAGATTTCTCGATTCCGCTTACGCTCCACTCGAAATGACAGAGTACTTTGTCATTCCGACCCTGTGAAGGAATCTCATATCATAAACTATAGATTTCTCGGTTCCGCTTACGCTCCACTCAAAATAACAAATATCCTCGTCATTGCAAACGTACTGAAGCAATCTGTTTGTCATCTCGACCTTGTGGAGAGATCTAATGTACATGGTAAGAGATTTCTCGGTTCCGTTTACGCTCCACTCGAAATGACAGAGTACTCTGTCATTCCTACCTTGTGGAGGAATCTGTTTGTCATCTCGACCTTGCGGAGAGATCTAATGTACATGGTAAGAGATTTCTCGATTCCGACTAAGCTCCACTCGAAATGACATAGTACTTTGTCATTCCAACCTTGCGGAGCAATCTGTTTGTCATCTCGACCTTGCGGAGAGATCTAATGTACATGGTAAAAGATTTCTCGATTCCGCTTACGTTCCACTCGAAATGACAGAGAGTTTTGTCATTCCGACCTTGTGGAGGAATCTGTTTGTCATCTCGACCTTGTGGAGAGATCTAATGTACATGGTAAGAGATTTCTCGATTCCGCTTACGCTCCACTCGAAATAACATAGTACTTTGTCATTCCGACCTTGTGGAGGAATCTCATATCATAAACTATAGATTTCTCGGTTCCGCTTACGCTCCACTCGAAATGACAGAGAGTTTTGTTATTCCGACCCTGTGAAGCAATCTGTTTGTCATCTCGACCTTGCGGAGAGATCTAATTTAAAGTAAGAGATTTCTCGATTCCGCTTACGCTTCTGTAGAAATGACATTCGTTTTAAATTACAAAATAGCAATTTAGTGAATAAGCAGTAGTCTATACATCGAACTTAGATTACAAACTAATGATTATCATTTTTTTAATTTTTTAAATGAGCAAGGAATGTTATTTCTAAAACACACCTATTATCTTTAAACGAAGCCCCTTCTAGGCAAAAATCTTCACATACCTCATTTTTAAAATCAACGATATCATTAAAGGAATCCGCAAATACGCATGCAAAGATTGCTTGTACTTTGAGAATGACATGTTAGATGATACAAACTGCTATCAACTTCAGTAAAAAGAAAATTTACATTGTTTTTTTAAAACATTCCAACATTAACCGTATTTTTATACGCAAATTGCATCATTATTAAAAATTAAAAAATGAAACGATTTCTTACGAGTTTACTTCTTTTTTTTGGGTTTTCTGCTATAGCTCAAAACCCAAACCCAAATAGCAATCACTTTCAAACTGCGGGGTATGTGTTTAAAACAAGCTTTAACACCATACCTAGTGATTTTGCTTTTTTGGGAAAAGAATTTTCTGACGACTGGAAAAAAACAGGGTATTATGCTGCAGGTATTTTAGGCTTGATTGCTACTGATAAGATTACTACAAAGTTTTACCATAACCATATTGAACCCAATATAGATTACAAATTACCTAATATCACTCCACATTTTTTAAGAAACAAGAAAAACAGATGGATAAATGGAGAAAACACCTACTTAACTTATCCGATTATGGGTATCTATTTAGGTTCTTTATTAACAAACAGTGAACGAGGTCAATTTGCTGCAGCTAATTCTTTTAAAGCAATTGCCTACTCTACTTTAATCACTCAATTAACGTTAAAAACAATACTTGGTAGAAATAGACCTAATAGACCTTTAGATGGTGAAATAATTGCACCTTACACCGATGATAATTGGGATTTTTTCAATAAAAGGGATGGCTTCTTATTTGGGAGTCCAGGAGGAAGTAGTTTACCCTCTTTGCATACTACAGCTTATTTCGCTATAGCCAAAGTCATTCAAATGGAATTTGATAATTATTGGATACCCTACAGCATTATGGCGATTACCTGGCTGTCTGAAATTAAGGCGCATGAACACTGGGTGAGTGACATGGTAGTTGGAGGAATTTTAGGAACCATTATTGGACGTTCTATTGTAAAAAGTAGTTGGCGAGCAAGAGGTATTTTACCTCAAAAACGACAGAGAAGTATTTCGTTAAATTACATTCCACAAGTTTCCTCAGATTTTACCGGTTTGAGGATTATAGCAAATATAGAGTGATATTTAAAAAAGATGACCTGTGATAAGTAACGGAATTGCAATCTATTTTAAAATCAGAATATAAAATTTATGAACTGATAATCAGTAACAGATTACTTTGTATCTCACAATAAAAAGGCAAAACCTTACCCTATATTTGTAAAAGAGAACATTGTATTTTAAGAATTTTAAATGGGTTAAATATTCCCAAAAAACAAGGTTTAAAGGCAAGATTATATAGTATAACAAGCAGAAATCTAAGAGTAAGCAAGCTGTATATTCTAATAAACAGATTCTACTTTTTTCTAAAAAAATCGAGGTCAAAATAACTATCAAATTCCACATAAAGCGCCCCATAAGTAGAACTTCTTCACTCTTTTATTTGGTGTTTTTGAAACTAAAAAAAGGGGTAAAACACGTATTTTACACCTTTTATAAAAGTAAAAAAGGAATGTATTTAAAAATGTTATCCTATTAAATACGACAAAAAATAGCCTAAAAATTACTGAATAGTGCTATTTAAAAAAAGTTACCATACTTTTTACGAAAAGTAACGTAACTTTTAACAAAAAGTTTCTAGCGATCCAAGAGAAAGTATCGTTACTTTTTAAAAAAGAAACGTTTGGGAAATGTAAAAAAAACAAAAAAAAACCTCAATAGCAAAAGCTATTGAGGCAAATTACTCAAAAATGCATACCGTTATTATTGCAATGTAAACTTTACATTTTCTAACATTTCACGCATTCTTGCATCGGGTCTAAAATTAACGTGTACTTTTTTAACAGCATTTACCGTCAATTCTTCTAAACTAGAAGTACCTTCTGAGCGCACTCCAATTTGAAAAGACCCCAATTTATCTAGTTTTACAATGCGACCTTGTTTTAGCTCATCCATAATATTGTGCAAAAGCGACAACAATACTGCATAACAGTCTGCTTCTCGCACTGTACTTTGATTTGAAACCAAATAGGCCAATCGTTCTAAATCAGTATTTCCTTTGGATACGACTTGCGCGTAAAACTTGTTTTCCGCTGTTCTGTCCTGCGGATTTGGACGTCTAATGGGTATAATTTTTACCATTTTCTTTGTGTTTAAATTTACAATTTGTGTAGTTTTAATTTCAGAGCACACTACACTGACTTCTCTAAAGATTGTTTCTGAAACTTGGCTTCTTACACCCATACCCATCTTTTTTAGATAGTTATCATATTAAAATACAGTACTTTAATAGAGTTTCCAAAATGTCATTTTAGTTCGTAACTTACCTGTGTGGCTTGGTAAACCACATTAAAATTTATGAAATTCATTAAAAAATTTTGGTAAGCTTTGAGAAGTATTGTATTTTTGAAAGTGAATGAAACTAACAATACTTCTTAAAGTGTTACCGGTTTAAAAAAAGGTCTTAAAGCACCAACTTTAAGGCTTTTTTTATTTGTAAAAAAAACCATCTTTTTTACAATGTAAAACTACTTCTATTTCGGATAACATCAAAGATGTAGTTCTTAACAAAACCCTTAAAGTTTTTCACAAAAAGAAGTTTTAAAGGGTTTATTGTAAAAAACATTGTATTTCTAGTTATTTTTTATTAAGTAACCTAAAAGCTATTTAAAAACCCTAAAGACAGGTTGACAGCTTAGACTTACGGTCCTAGATTTCATTAGGAAGAAGAAAGAATGTAGTAATCTGCAAATTTAAATAGAAAGGTTGCTGCACAACTCGCAATAACACCTCTAGAAAACTATAGAAGTAACGAGCTACTTACTTCTTTAAAAAAGGATGTTTTTCACCAGTATTAAGAAGTGTAGCATTTCTGATGTCATGCACAATTTTTATGGAATTCTCGGAATCAGTCAACCCAAAACCATTTCCTTTTAAAATCTCTTGATAACTTAGTGTATGTAAATCTGTAAAACCCGCACTAAATTCTATTTCTTGGTTATTTACAGTGATGGAACGAAAAGTTCTTTGTCCTTTCTGCTTTACGTCATCAGGTAATGAATTTTCATCAATAGATAAAAACCATCGCACTCGGGCTTTTTCGAACTCTAAATACCCTGAAGCCTTGTCTTTGGTTCTTAAATGCACTTTGTTTTCTTGAATATCACCAAAAACCCAAGACAACATATCATAAAAATGAACCCCAATATTGGTGGCTATTCCTCCTGATTTACTCTCATCGCCTTTCCAAGAAATGTCGTACCATCGTCCTCGAGAAGTGATATACGTTAAATCTACATCGTATTTTTGGTTGGAGTTGCTGGCGTCTATCTTTTGCTTTAACGCTATAATACTAGGATGCAATCTTAATTGTAAGATGGTATTTATGTGTTGTCCAGATTCTTTTTCAATGTCTTTTAAGGCATCTACATTCCATGGATTTAATACCAGAGGTTTTTCACAAATAGCATCTGCACCTCTTCTTAGCGCCATTCTAATATGCGAGTCGTGTAAATAATTGGGTGTACAAATAGATACATAGTTTAACTGCGTGCCATTTCTTTTTAACTTTTCGATATGTCTGTCAAAACGCTCAAACTCCACAAAAAAATCTGCATTTGGAAAATAGCTATCCATTATTCCAACACTATCAAACTTATCTAACGCTGCAATTAAAGTGTTATTTGTATCTTTTATCGCTTTTAAATGCCTTGGAGCGATATAACCCGCTGCTCCTAATAATGCAAAGTTTTTCATTTCTGTTTTTTTACTTTTTACTGTTCACGGTTCGTTGCTCGTTGCTCGTTGCTCGTTGTTCGTTTTTCGTTGCTCGTTATCCGTACATCGTTTATCGTGGTTCGTGGTTCATGGTTTGTTATTCACTATTCAAAACTCACAACTCATCACTCAAAACTCATAACTCATAATTCCCATTATCAGCTAAAAAACAAGCTACCACTCTTCACTATTTTTCTATCTCTTGGCGCTCTCTTCTATTTTCGTGATTCGTTGCTCGTTGTTCGTTTTTCGTTACTCGTTGTCCGTAAATCGTTTATCGTGGTTCGTGGTTCATGGTTTGTTATTCACTATTCAAAACTCACAACTCATCACTCAAAACTCATAACTCAGAACCCATCACTCAAAATCACAAACTCTTATCCTTAACCTCTAAGAAATTTTTGATATCGTAAATTACAGATTTCTTTTTCTGTAATTTTGAGATCTCAACTGTTTTGAATTCGTTATGAGCAACTGCTAACACGATTGCACTGTATTTTTTTTTATTAATATCATCTAAAAGATCAATATTATACTCTTTTTTAACCTCAGTATTTTTTGCCCATGGATCGTAAATATCTACTTTAACTCCATAACTTTTTAAAGAATGATAGAGATCTATGACTTTCGTATTTCGAATATCAGGACAATTCTCTTTAAAAGTAACCCCAAGAATTAAAACTTTAGCTCGCTTAACCTTAACCTCTTGATCTATCATCAGCTTAACCACCTCAGAAGCTACATGACTTCCCATACTATCATTCAACCTTCTTCCTGACAAAATAATCTCTGGATAATACCCATATTGTTGTGCTTTCTGAGCCAAATAAAAAGGATCTACCCCAATGCAATGCCCACCTACCAAACCCGGTTTAAAGGGTAAGAAATTCCATTTTGTTGAAGCAGCTTCTAAAACATCACTGGTATTGATGTTCATCAAACTAAAAATCTTTGCCAATTCATTAACAAACGCAATATTGATATCTCGCTGACAATTTTCTATAATTTTTGATGCTTCTGCCACTTTAATGGATGGGGCTAAATGTGTACCGTTTTTTAAAACTGACTTGTATAATTCATCAACCTTAATGGCTGTGGCTGTTGTTGAACCCGAAGTTACTTTTAAAATATGTTCTACAGTTCTTACTTTATCACCTGGACTGATTCTTTCTGGTGAATATCCCACATAAAAATCATCGTTGTAAACCAAACCCGACTCTTTTTCTAAAACAGGAATGCAATCTTCTTCTGTTGCCCCTGGATATACAGTAGATTCATAAATGACAATGTCATTTTTTTTTAGGTTTTGAGCGATGGTTTTACTGGCGGATAAAAGTGGTTGCAAAACAGGCTGATTATTTTTATCGACAGAAGTAGGTACTGTAACAATGTAGTAATTGCATTCTTTTAAAGAAGACGGTTTGTCTGAAATAAAAAGTCCTATTTCATTTTTATCCTCTTCTAAAAGCACTTCTTTCAACAAATTATTATCTACTTCTTGTGTAAAATCTGTTCCTTCTTTTAATTCTGAAACTCTTTTTGAATTAATATCAAAACCAACTACGTTGTATTTTGTAGCAAAAAGCCTTGCTAAAGGCAGGCCTACATAGCCTAAACCAATAATTCCTATCTTTTTATCAATCATTAAAACATTGAATAATTTAACGATACGAATGTACGAAAAAAGCTTACTTTGAATATATTTTAAAAAGAAAAAATCCTTTACAAAACTGTAAAGGATTTTAATAATTGTGGGCGCAGTTTATCCCGATTTTTTTATCGGGAAAGGGATTCGAACCTTCCGATTTACATCGGAACAAGCACTGACCACTCCCGATGTAAAATCGGGATGCTCTGAACCAACTGAGCTATTATTTTTCATCAATAAGCTTCTCAATCATTTTTCTACTTTTCCAGTTCTTAATTCGTTTTTCTCTTTTAAGCGCCAATAACCTATTCTCATACTTTTCAAAATAAACAATTTGCCAATCTTTCGCTCTAGAAGTAAATCCTTTATGATTTGATAAATGTCTTTGCAATCGTTCTTCAATATTTACAGATACGCCAACGTAGTATTTATCTAAATTTTTTGAATATAAAATATAAAGAAAATAAGGCATAGCAATATAATAAAAAAGCCTCATCGAAATTGATGAAGCTTTTTTGTTGTGGGCGCGAAGGGATTCGAACCCCTGACCCCTTGGGTGTAAACCAAGTGCTCTGAACCAACTGAGCTACGCGCCCTTTTTTATTTTATTTCCCAAAGGTTAGGAAAACTATTTTCACTCTCCTCAACACTAACCC
>NZ_JBTLRD010000031.1:0-7086 GCF_054584775.1 Polaribacter litoreus
TAATGAGAAGAAAAAAGTCGATATTATATTATTCATTAATTACTCAATTTATTTCTCGTTTTTTATTAATGCCAACGGTCTAGTATATGAAACGTAACGTATAAATAGACGCCAACTTTTCGGATTAAACACAAGCCGAATTTTTATTTTTTATGTTTATCTTTTAATTTCTAAATATACAAAAATAAAAATTTGGTGGTCTTAATAAATAAGCAAAAACCTCTCGTAAAGCCTGTAATAGCTATGTTTTATATACATTGTTGTGCATAGTGCTTTTCACGTTCTGCTAGGTTTTCCGATGTTTGTTATTTACTTCGGATTGAGCGTTGGCGAGACATACTCTTTTACAGTTCTGGTGATGCTTGGATGATGCGACTGTAAATGTGTATGGCTTTTAGCGTTGGCTATTCGTGTTAATATAATATTCTTGGTCTAAACCTTTTTTTTCTTTTTTAATTAATTCAATTAAATCTAAAACTTTTGGCTCTTGTATATCGTCTATCTTAAAATTTATTCTTTGTTTATCATATCGTTCTCTATTTCCTTTTTTCAAATCAATTTTAATATTTTCAGGAATAAACAAGGACGCTTTTTCCGATAAGTGTTTCTTATATTCATTTATATAAATTCCAATTCCTGCGATATCGAAATCTCCAAAATGCATATAATTATTTGGAATAGATTTCATCCATTTTATAAAGTCTTTACTTTGGTTCTGTGGATAGCGTGATATGAATAAAGGATTGACTTTATTAAACAAGTATTTCTGTTTGTTAATTTGACTAAAATTTTTTGTATTCTCAACTCCAACAACTGTTACCTCTTTGGGAATTTTAAATGATTCATAGTCATAAATAAAAATAAAACTTCCTTTTTGAGGATTAATTATTATTTGTTTGTTGTTTAATTCAGCTGTTATAGAATTATAACTATTTACTAAAAATCCTTTAAAAGCTCTTTCATTTGAAATCTTTGAGTCTGTTGTGATTTTGGTTGATTCTGCACGCGTAGCATTTGGATTCTCTTTTAATGAAATATAGCTATATACATCAGTAATCTGTAATTGATTTGCAAGAAATGTATGCAGTCCTTTTTCATTGATTAACTCTAGCGACTTTTTATGCTTTCCTTTTCGATAAATAATATTTTCAGCAACTAAAACATCTATTAGATTACTTTTAGCCAAACTATTTGGAATTGATTCGCCATTGATTAGCTGTACTAACACTTTTGCTATTTTTAAGCTTAGCTTCATTAGTTAAGAACTTTAGTGTTTACTTTTTTAATCAATCTGTTAATTTTAGTAATGTATTTTTTAGAATTAGTTTTAGACTGTTCTTTGGCTAATTTATAAGTGTATTTATAATCTGTTGCATTTTGACTCGTTGGCGAACCATTGATGAGTAAAATATTTCTTTCGTTGGCAAATCTCAAAATTCCTTTTTGATTAGTAGGATGAAGTGTTCCTATTTCATCCATCATACAATGAAGCTTAAAATCTTTAAATTTCTTTGAAGCATCAATTTTAAAAACATTCAATAACGAAATATTAATCATTGCTTTAACTAAAATATCTGTGCCATTACTTCCTACATTAGAAAGCTTCTCCACCCAACCAGAGTCGTTATCGTTTTCTATGATTCTAAATTGTAGGTCAAAAGATTCGGATAGCGTTAAATTTGTATTTTTTGATTTCTCTAACTCTTTTACAAGTTGCTTCAGTAGGTCAACTGCTTTTTGATTTTTTGTGTTACTTTCTGAAGAGGTAAAAAGATTTGATTCTCCTAAAACTAAACTATTTTCATCATTAAACTCTTTTATCTTAATCAATAATTTTACGATGGGATTTGAACTTTCTAACGTTCTTATTTCCATTGTCTTGATAGCTTCTATAAAGTTTTTGCCTAGGAAATCATCATTTATTTTTTTAATTATTTTTTCAATTTCGCCTTGTTTAGAGTTCAGCTCTGTTGTTTCTCTGCCAATTAAATGAATTATGTGTGCAAACCTATCATTCACACGTTTTTCATATTCTTTAATTTTATCTTCTTCAATAAACTCTTTGAGCTCGAATGCAAAGCTTAGAAAATCGTCTTTTGTAATTAATTTTGTTTTGAAGCTAAAAATATTAGTTTCATTAAAGTTCCCATTAAATAAGTTAACAGCTTGTCTTAGTTCTTCATAAGTGCTTAGACTTTTTGAATGCTTATCAATAATTTCTTTGATTAATGTTGTGGCTTTCTTCTGTTCATCAAAATCAGCAATAGGTTCAGGAATTTCGTAATAGCTTTTAATATTTAGAAATGCATCTGAGAGCTTAAAACTTTCAAAATCCTTTAAGTCATTATCAAATTCATTAATTTGAATTTGTATTGACTTAACAAATTCTTCTTGTTTAGTCCATTTTGTGTTGACTTTATTCAGTTCAATTTTATGTTCATTGATTATTGTACTTTGTTTTTTCTCTAAACTTGCCTTATCAACTTTTAATTGAGGTACATTGTCAAAGAGTTCTCTTTTGTCTTTATTGTATTCTATAACAAGTGTTTCGTTCTCTTTTATGTACTCTAGGTCTGTTTTAATTTTGCTTAATCTACTTTCTATATGGCTAAGCCTTTTTGTATCAGCTCCTTTGTTTTCTAATTCAGAACTTTGCTCTTTCTTCAATTCTTGAATTCGATTATCAGATGCTGATTTTGCCTTTGAGATAGCACTATTTATTTCAGAAACTTTCTGATTCTTAGTTTCCTCTAAAACTTTAAGCTCTGTGTCTCTTTCTTTTTCTTTTAAGCTTTGTTTTCGATTTATTCCTTTCTTAATGTTTTTTAAAATTTCTTCAGCTTTTAATTTCTTTGATGCAATTTCATTTAAATCATCTTCTAATTTTTGAAAAACAGCTTCTTTTTCTGATTTTGCTTTTAAAATCCATTCCTCTAAATCAACCTTATTCTTTTTAAACTTCGCTTCGTTTTGAGAAATGGCATATTCGTTTTCTGCAATAGCCTCATTAAGTTCTTTTAGTTTTTTACCAAATTTAATCTTTAGCTTACTCAATCTAGTTTCTTTATTCGTACTAAGCTGTTGAATAGCATTTTGGATTTCATTAATCTCATCATTGTACACCTCAATTTCTTGCTGATATTCTTTTACGGATTTAATCCTGTTTTTTAATGTATTTAAGTTTAACTCTATGCCAAATAGAGTAGAGGAATTAGTATCTATCAATTTAGGATTCAATTCTGTGTTGAAGAGTACATTGTCTTCATCAATCACTTTGCCTATGGTACTTTGCCAATCACTAATGTTATCGTTTAACCAGCCATAAAGAGAAGATTTGCTTTGTTGAATTTTGTTTTCGATATTCTCAATTTTCAACCTTAGTTTTTTACTTTTTTCGTTTTCTCTTTCAACTGATAAATTATATGTGTTTTCAACTTCTTTTGTTTCTAATTCCCATTCTTTACGAATTGTTTTTGTTTCGTTTGTGGCATTTAGAATGATGTTTTTCGAGTTTGAGATTTTGTTACTAAGTGTTTTTTCATTGGCTTTAAATTTCTCAATTTCTGTTGAAAAAAAGGTTTTATGTTTTAATTCTGATTTGCTTCTCTTTAGGCTGTATTCATTTTCTTTTATTTGTTCTAAGTCATTAGTTGCCTTTTCTATCTCATCTTTGTTTTCGTCATTAATTTGATTTATTAATTTCTGGTAAGTATCAAATATTGAAGATTTATGCTCTCCAAAGTCACTTTTTATTTTGTTGATTTCTGCGTTTTGTGTATTTGTAAATTCCTGTTGTTGGTTTTGAATTTGGGAAATAAGAGCTTCAAATTTTTGATTGAGTTCTGTGAATTTAGCTGTTAGTAGATTTTTTTCTTCTCCTAAAGTCTTTCGCTCAATAGTTAAAGTTTCTTTCTTTGAAACTTTTAAAATTATGTCTTTAATATTTTGATTTTCGTATTCTGTTTGTTTCTGTTTAGCTTTAGCAAGCTCCTTTTTTATATAATCAATTTCAGAAATTAATTTTTGCTCTCTTGTTCGATGTGTTTTTACTAAGTTTTCTCTTTTTTTTGTTATAACATTTAATTCATTGTTTTCTTTGGAATAATTAGAATTTAAAATAGGTTTTTCGTTTTCTATAAAATTCATTCTAGTAGCTAACTGATAAGCTAATTCCTTTGTTTCTCTTTTGAGAAAATTGTAAGCTCTATATCGGTCAACTATTTTATCAGCTTGCTTTCTAACAACTATCTGTCCTTTTCTGTTTTCTTTAAACCAAATTTTAATATCATTAATTTGAGTTTCAAAGTCACGCAAATGATTTTTTGCATAATTCTCAATATCTATTATAAACTCCTCGTCATTTAAAGAATTTATGATAGTGTCTTTAATAAATTTTGCTTCAAGATTGGTGTTTAGAAGCACATTTTGAATAGTTCTTGGTATATTTTGGTACTGCTTACTTTCTGCTAGAGCATACTTTTTAAATTCAGGTTTTAAACCGCTATTGTCCCCATAAATGATTCTGCGATATTCGTCATAACTCTTTATGAGTTTGGTATAATAAATTTCTTTACCAAATGCATTTCGGATGCTGTCCCAACTTTCAAAAGCTTTATTGTTATTGTCAATAAATAATTCTCTGTTATAGGCAGAATTAAAAAATCGGAATGCAACTTTACCATTTACTTTATAGGCTAAAACACAAAAAGGGATGTTGTCTTTTAGTATTTCATAAACGATGTAAGAGTTCTGATACTGAAAGTAATAATCATCAAATCCTTTCTTTTGTTTCGGGATTCCAAGCTTTGTTTTATTAGCATTGTAAAAAAATAATATAGCACGAAGTAGTGTGCTTTTTCCTACGCCTTGCGTCCCAATTAAGTGAACATTTCCATCTAGTTCGATTTCAGCATATTGTACAGATGCACTATTTATAAAAACTATTTTATTCAGGTATCTCATTTTCTATTTCTTCGGGAATATTAATAGTTGTTATAATGTCTTTCAAATAATTAAAAGATGTAAGCACTTTGTAAGTTTCAGTTATCTCATTTTCTAAGGTTATGAAATTATCTTTTTCTAGTTTTTCAATTATTTTTTTTATGCGTTCAGAATTAGTTTTTTTATCTCCACTTACTTTTTTAAGCTTTTCCAATTTAGTTTTTAAATCAGCATTATTTTTTAATTGATTTACAATGTCAGATGGCGAAAACCTAAAGCCGACATCAAAAGAGGTATCGAAAGTTTTAAAAAAGTCCAGAATATCAATCCAATTAAAGGCTTTTTCTAGTTTTCTATCTAAGTCTGCATTATTTTCTTTTCGACTGAAATAATAATATTCGTTGCCTTGCTCTAAGATGTAATTAATTTGATAAAAAAATTCGTGTAAGTCTTCAAAAGTTTCCTCATCTTCTAAAACTTTGTAAAGTTTTTTAATGTCATCATCAGGACTATTTGAACAGATAAATTGTCCCTTGCGAAGCACGTTAAAAATTTCTGATGTATATTTTGTAATCATTAAAAGTTATCTTGAAAATACCATAGCATATTCAATGCCATTGGTGGTTTGGTAGTTATCTTGTATTTGTAATTCTTCTTCATACTGAGAAATGATTTGACAAAAAATAGTGACTCTTTCATTAAAATCTACTACTTTCAAAAAGTCATAATTTAAAATAAAATTGAATAAATTATCACTTGTTGCAATAAAACGATTTCTCACTTCTTCTAAATTTACCATTATTTCTTCTTCAACATTATTTTCTAAAGAGTCGTTAGAAATACTCTCTGCTATTTCTGGTTTAAAAAGTAGTCTGTCTCTATAATTTTTAGCAATTCTCTTAATTGAACTAAAAGCTCGCTCGTCTTCTCTAAGAAAGTCAATAGATAAGTTTATAGATTCATTAAGTTTTGTTTCAAAAATGACCTCATTTTTGTTTGAAACTATCTGTTTGATGTTAGTTTCTGCTTCTATAATAAAATTGTCTTTTAAGTATTTCAGTTTTCTTAACTTTTCTAAAAATCTTCCTTGTTGTTTTATTTGGTTTAGATAATCAATTATTTGTTTTTCTATTTCAATTAGGTTGTGTGAGCATTCTCCTAGCTGATTTTTTAGTTCAATAATGATTCTACCCAATTCTTCGTCTAGAGCTCTATTAAAAAAGGTAAGTTCTTCCTCATTAATAAGTAAAAGTGTTTGTTGTATCAAATTTGTTACTACTGTTCTTTTCTCATCAAGATTTTCTAATTTTAATTGTTTGTTTTTGTAATTCGATTCATTCTTAAAGGTATTCTCAATATTTCGTCTCAAATCCACCACACTTCTAAGTGTGATAAGTCCCATATTTCGAAAAGTTTTTTTAATAAATCGTAAGTAAGCGTATCTTCTGTTTTCGCTTGACTCATTTAAAAAGTAAACAATGTTTTCTTTTATGTTTTTTATATTTTCATCAATATATGAGAGGTTTATTTCTTCACTCACATACAGAACTTGCTCAAAAAACTCCAGAAATTGGCCATCAAGTTCCAAAAAATCTCCATTTTGTCTAATTACAGCTTTTTGAATTAATAAGTCAATACGACTTTCTTCATAATCAACAAGTTCTAAAGCATCATTTAATTTGTAGTCAATAGATTTCCTTTTGCTGAACATTTCAGATATTAGTTTTTCCTCTCTTTTTAAAGCGGTTACTAATTCTTTTATGTCATTGAAGGTGTTCATTTCTTTGGTTTCGAGCGTTGGCAAGAAACAGCTCTTTTATTTTTTTTAGCGTTGGCATTTCGCGTGGGCAAAAAAATAAATGTGCTGTTTGTGCGTTGGCGTTTTTAGTTCAAATGTTCAATTTTAGCACGATTTCCGCATTATGCACAACGTACGGGTTGTATGGTTAGTTACGTTAATTAAAGATACTATTTTCCTGATAATTACTAAAAAAAAAATCGCGAAAAAAAATTTCGCAAGAAGTCAATTAGCAGTAATTAATTATACAGCAGGTTAGTATTCGTTGATTAGAAATAGCCTGATTAGTTTCCCAAAAAAGCCGATTAAAATTGTTTTTTTTTCTTCTTCACAAAAATGGGATTTAG
>NZ_JBTLRD010000032.1:0-6637 GCF_054584775.1 Polaribacter litoreus
GCGCGATATTTTTCCTCAGTTAATTTTTCACAAAACTTCAAGAATTCCAAAGTAGAGAAAATTCCAGCGTAAAATTTCCGCGTTGATTTGATTTTTTAAAATTCGCGAGAGACTGTTCAGCATTTTTTTCCTACGTTTAGATTTTCCTGAGCAATAAAACATAACGTGTTTGTACAGGATTAGTTGCTTGTTTTAAGTAATAAATTTAATAAATAATTACTGACAAAGAAAATCCGCGAGGATTTTCGTAAGTGAGCAAAAGGCAAGCAATTAATTTTGTACGGTGTTGGGCAACGTTTTTATTTCTTTTTTAAGTCAAAACCTAAATTCAGTTGTAACATTATTGGAAAAAATCCACCATTCCCATTTGTGTCAAAATAATAATGAGGTCCTATGTCAAAGAATAAGTGAAAATTCTTTCCATATTTTCGCTGTATTCCCCAAGTTGGACCAATTGCAAAGTCAAAATTTGAGCTTCTTATAAAATTACTTTCTATTGTATTTCCTCTAGTTAAAAATCTGAAAGAAACAAAATTTCCAGAATTATTTTCTGTATTTCGATTTTTAGCTTTTCTTTTTTCAAAATTATAAAATCTCTTATATTGTAAATCTAAAAACGGATTAAAACTATAAAGAAATTCATTGTAAGGTGAAGCAGAAATTTCATCATAAGGAGCTCCATAACCAATTCCTAAACCAGCAGAAAATGTTGCTTTTTGTGAAACTGGCATTTCTAATTCAATTGCAGGATTTAGGAAATTAATTCGCCAAACTTTTTCAGTTTTAGGTTCAATTTTTTCTTGCGCATAATTCAGAGTTGTTAAAATTCCAAATATTATTAGTAGTAAGTTCTTTTTCATTTTTTCTTTCTATTATTAATTTTCGTGTTTTCGTTCTTAATGTTGCCCAACGGTCTAGTGTATGATTTCGTTGCGTGTTTAAGCACTAAAGTTAGCAAATAAAACACAGATAGAAAGTCCGCGAGGACTTTCGTAAGTAGGCTATAACTAGCAATGAATTATACACATTGTTGTACACAGTTTTTTATTTTTTCGCAACAATTAATACTTGATTCTCAATTTTGTCCTCATAGACATATTTTATTTTATGATTCCAAAGTTCGTTTTCAAGTTTCAGGTCTGAGCCTTTTATTTCTCCATTTTTAAAAAACATTACTTGTCCGTTAATAACAACCTTTGTTCCATTACTTGTTTTTAAAGGAACTGGATAAAAACCCATTCTCATTTCTTCCGCATTTTTTGCTTTTTCTCTAATTTCTTGAGAAATTCCAAATTCGCTCGGTTCAATAGAGTCAACTTTATTTATGAATATAACTTTTGAAAAGTGGTCGATATAATAACCAATTGGCGGATTATTTGATACTCTAATTGTTGCAAAGTCATAACTTTGTCCGTTTTTCAATTTTACTTTAGCAGGCGCAATCTTATTCATATTCCAATCATCGGTTAACCCAATCTCATCTAATTCTGTTTTCAACTTATCGTTTAACTGTAAATCAACCATTACAAATTCTTTTAGAGTGTCCATTTGCCCATTAGCAAACTTTTGGAACATTTCTCCCTCTTTGTAAAAATCAGACCCGCAAATTGAACATTTGTAGGTTTGAGTATTCCCGATTTTTTCAGTTTGTTCAATTCTTGAATCAAATTTGGATTCTAAATAGTCAGTTCCGAATCCAATAGTATTTGTTTCGTGACAAACTGGACATCCAATTTTTTTCTTTTTTCTAAAGAATTTAAACATTTTCTGAAATTGTGTACAACGGTCTCGGTTATGAGTAGTTGCGTGGGTTATTACTTAATTTTGCAAGTACACACCAAACTGAAAATCCTCGCGGATTTTCAGAAGTAGGCGAGAACAAGCAATTACTTATAGCCATTGTTGTGGTTAGTGTTTTTTATTCGTTTAAATTAAATTCCTTTATCTCAAAATAGCAGTTTTCGCAGACCAATTTAATGTTCGCAAATTCCATTGATTCGTCATTCCAACCGTCTGTTTTAAGTCGTTCTTTTTCGCATTCAGAGCACCAAGCTTGGAAATCATCTTCTTCTCCTAATTCCATTCCACGAAAAGTTTCAAAAGCTTCTTCAAATCCAGTTTTGTTTTGATTATTCAAATGTTGGCAGATAAATGCTTTTCTTAATTTTCCGTGAATTCCGCAGTCAATTAATTCACTTTCTATTTTCTCAACTTCTTCTTTTGAGATTTGGTCTGTGAGTAAAAAATATTGTTCCAAATGGTCAGAAATTACTCGATAAGTCCCAATTCCGCCAATTATGTCAAAAGCAATAGAAGTCAATTCCCAACCTGTGTATTTATCTCCGTCAAAATGTGCCTTGGTCAGGTTTTCGTATTTCTTTTTTTCTCCAAATTCTTTAACTTTTAAAGTCTTGAATTTTCTCGGTTCAACAGAATGTTCGTTTGCCCAAGCCCACATCCAAGTATTAGTCTTTTGAGAAAAAGTTCCAACAGGTATGTATTTGAAATAAATTTCTTTGTCGTCTGAATAAAGTCTTAATGTTTCGCTGGATTGATTATAGAACCAATTTGCATAATTGTCAAGGTCATATTCGGCTCTGAATCCGTTTTGAAATTCAGTCAGCTTTTGACAAATTTTGTCCGCATATTTTTCGTATTTCAGAGGTCTAAATATCAATTCTGTTCGTTTTTTCTACATTAACCACAACGGTTTCGTATAAGATTAGTTGCGTTGAATTTAGCATAAAGTTAGCAAATAAATCACAGATAGAAAGTCCGCGAGGACTTTCGTAAACTGGCTAAAACTAGCAATTAATTTTATACTGTGTTGCCTACAGTTTTTTATGTACAATCATATGATGAAATAGTAAATGTTCCATCTTTATTTACAATAATTTTCAAATCTTGTGTTGCTCCTTCACCTTCAAACAGATATTCATTTCCTTTCTTTTCTATAAAACTTGGAATTTCTATAAAGTTTCCATCTTTGGTTTCGTTAATCACTACGCTACTAACTGTTAATTGATGATATATTTCATTCAAGGTTAAATTCTTATACACATAAATGTGGTCAAAACAACCATCGAATGCAGTATAAGTATAAGTCACATTTTCATACTCTGTTATTTCATCCTCAATTTCATATTCTTTATTGTCAAATTTTTCAATTCGTTTTTCAATTCGTTTGCTTTTTTCTTTCCCATCAATATCAGGAATTATAATTCCCTTTTGAACTTCTCTCAATAATGGTTTTATTTTCGTTAAGTCAGAACTAAAAACAAAACCTTTAATTGATTCGTTTTGAATTTTAATAAAACTTCCTCCAAGATAAAAGTCATCTCCTATTTTCTTTGATTGACCAGTTTTCAGAATTTCTTCCGCAATAATTTTTTCACCAACTTTAATTTTTTCAATTACTTTTGAATCCAATGAAGGTTTTTCATATAATTCAGCACCTAAAACGTTTATTACATAAAAACATTCTTTTTCATTCGCTTTTTGTCCAGAAGAACAGGATATAATTCCAAAAATTAATATTGTAAGTAAAAATGTCTTTTTCATAATTGTAGGCAACGTGATTGTATATGGTTTGTTGCGTGTTTCAAGAAACTAATTTAGTAAATAATTACGGACAAAGAAAGTCCGCGAGGACTTTCGTAAGTAGGCAAGAAGCCAGCAATAAATTATATACGGTGTTGTGCGTTCGTTTTTTTCATTCGTACATTTTAAAAAATTCCTTATCAATTTTCGATTTATCATCTGTAAATCCTAATCCTGTTTCTTTAAAAACCTCAAATAATTTGTCAATATCAATTAATTCAATATGTGTAAATCCATCTCTGTTAGCTTCTATAATTGCGTCTTTACTAAAATAACTTGTCGTTATAAATAAACCTTTATCTGCTCTTCCAACAATTGCACCTCTAAAGTCTCTAATCATTGGTGATGAGATACTGCTTTTAAATCTTTTACACTGAAACATAATTTTCAAAGAAATAAAATGATTTATTGGATAGAATCCAAAACCGTCTATTCCTCCGTCATTTGTTTTCTTTGTTACTTTCACTTTTTCAAAACCAGCTTCTCTTAAAAGTCTTTGAATTAATCTTTCAAATTCAAATGGATTTATAACTGATAATATCTCTGATAGTTGAATTTGTAATTTGTCAATTTTTTTTATTTCACGCTCTTCTTTTTTAAATGAAGTTTTATTTTGCGTTTGATTCAATTTGTCTTGAATTTTTGAATAAGTATTATACTTATCAACCATTTCATTAATTTCAGAAATCTCTTCAAAAGAAGTTGTGTATCCTAAATCAGTTAATGTCCAAATTCCTCTTTTTGAACTATCAATGTAACCAGTTTTAGTCATAAAATGTTTTGCAAGACTAACGTTACTCCTAAATACACTTGAACCACTTTTATGAACTTTAAGAAGTTCTGATTCGTCAAAATCAAATTCCTCGATTATTCCATCTATTACCTCTGATGATGTTCCTGAACCACCTATTTCTTTCAATACGTAAATTATGTGATAACAGTAAATTAGTGATTTTGGTCCTTTTTCAATTTCGGATGATTTTATCATTAACTTCTATTTTGGTTTTAAATGACGCACAACGTGTTTGTACAAGGTTAGTTGCGTGGTTAAGCAATAAAGTTAATAAATAATTACTGACAAAGAAAATCTGCGAGGATTTTCGTAAGTAAGCAAAAAGAAAGCAATTAATTTTGTACGGTGTTGGCACTAGTATTTGTAATGTCGATATATAGAATCATTAATTTTTTGAAATTGTAAATGTTTTCTGTAAGGTATAGGAATATTAGTATTTTTTATAAATACAGGATCCCATTTTTTAATTTTCTTCACTTCATTTATCATATCTTTTTGAAATTCTGTTTCAGGTTTTAATTCCTTTAACGGATAATATATAAATAGATGAAATATTGTGTCATATTTAAGAGTCTTTACTTTTTTGTTAATATGATTTACAACAGTTTGTATTGCCTCTCCATTTCTATCAATGTCTACAATAATGTTAGCAATGTTTTGCCCGTATTCTTCTCCGTAATTTTTTTTAGAATACTTATTTATTAAAGAATCAAGATTCAAATTTGGAAGCGAAGTTTCAAACTCTCCGTCAAGTGAACTAAAAATAAATTTGTCAATATTGAAATTATTCCAATTTTCTGAAATTTTTTTCACGAAAGTTGGATATTGATTTTCCAATAATTTCCTAGAGTTTGAACAGATTCCGCTAAAAGTTAGTTTTCCATTGTATTCTTTTACAAATACCACCCATTTTTCGTTAATATTTATATCCCAATCACAAGAAGTTAATTCGTTTGAATTTTTAAAATTAAATTCTAAAAAAATTGGATTTTTTTCTTTCTTGAAATGTTCGATTACATTAAAAACTATTTTAAAACTACGATTATCTACTGAATATTTTTTCTCTGTCACTTTTCCAAAAAAAACGTATTTTGATTCTTGAAACTCAAGTGTTAACTGTGGTGAGTCACAATCACAAGCTGAAACTTTCATAAATGAAATTGAAAATATTAAAAGTAGTAATGTCTTTTTCATATTAGTGCCAACGTGTTTGTATATGGTTTGTTGCGTGGTTTAGCACGTAATTTAGCAAATACAAACCGAATAGAAAATCCGCGAGGATTTTCGTAAGCAAACTAGAACTAGCAATAAATTATATACGATGTTGTAAGTAGTGCTTTTTTCATTCACTTACTTAATTTCAAAATCCGAAACGCTCCTTGAATTACCAAAATAAAAACGATTGTTCCGATAATCAAATCAGGTTTACTAGAACTTAACCAATTTACCAAAATTCCAGCGATTATTACTCCTAAATTAATAATGACATCATTCGAGGTGAAAATCATACTCGCTTTCATATGTGCCTCTTCTTTACTCTTTGACTTTTGCAAAATGTAAAGACAAATTCCGTTTGCGATAAGTGCAAAAATCGAAACGATAATCATTGTCGAAAAATCGGGAAGTTTCTCGTTTCCAAAAAATCTTCTTAAAACTTCCACAAATCCGATAATCGCAAGTGTAATTTGAAAATATCCAGCAAGTTTGGCAATCCGCTTTTTCTTAATCAACGTTCCGCCAACCGCAAACAAGCTAATTCCGTACACGAAACTGTCAGCAAGCATATCCAAACTGTCTGCAACAAGTCCCATTGATTTTGAGATAATTCCTGTTGTCATTTCGATAATGAAAAAGGCAAAATTTATGGCAAGGACAGACCAAAGTAGCTTTTTTTGGTTTGCGTTTTCTTTAAATTCCGTTTGGTCGGTCTGTTCGGTCGAGATTTTCTTTCCGCCAAGATTCAGTTCTATAACAGACTTTTCGATTTGGTTGATTTCTCCGCTGTGAAAAACGGTCAATTTTCGGTTCGGAATATCAAAGTCCAAATTCGCAATACTTGAAATTCCGTCCAATTTCATTCGGATTAGATTTTCCTCGGAAGGACAGTCCATTTTAGTAATTTCAAATATTGTTTTATTCACTCGGTTTCTTGGTTTTTCGGCATTACTTACAACGTTTTGGTGTATTATTTGTTGCGTAAATTTAGCGAAAAAAAAGCTATTTAGACTAAAACTTTAGCGTTTC
>NZ_JBTLRD010000033.1:0-6187 GCF_054584775.1 Polaribacter litoreus
GGGCAACGACTTTTTTGACAAATCGACTCCTGTAATGATTTCCATATCTGCGATAATGTCTTGCTGAAACTCTTTTACAAACTCGAGTTCTTCAATTCGTTCCTTTAATTTTTTAATTTCATCTAGTTTACTCATACCTGTATTTTGTTGCACTAAAGTACTGTATTTTTTGATCCAATAAGATATAGTTGTTCTAGGAACTTCATATTTTTTAGATGCAAAGTTTGTAGAAATTTGACCATTTTGAATTTGGTCAACGACCAATAGTTTGGTCTCTAAAGTTACTTTTTGGTACTTTTTTTTTCGCCAGTGTTGTTTTTGGTTTTTCATAAGTGACTATCATTAATTGCTTAATTTTTAGTCAACCTATTTCAGGAAAGTACAGAATTTACTATTATTACGCCTATTTTGTATATACATTGTTGTAAGCCGTTTTTTTTAACATCCTCTCGAATAATACCATAATCTTGGTTCTCCATTTTTACCGACAACCTCAATCCATCCATCAATCTCAAACTCAATATTATCTTTATCGTCTAAATCTGTGTTACAAGGATGCTCCTTATATTTTTTAACTTTTACTTTTGTCCAGTTACCATTTGTCTCATTGGTTGGTGTTATCTCAAATAAATCACCTTGTAAAGTTTTTTTTGTTGTTGAATTATCTGTCGGTTCCGTTTTCAAATCAAGTCCAGGGTCATTTGCATAAAATCCCATAAGTTGACCTGACATCTTGGTATAAAATTGCTGCCAATCTATTACTTTAAAATTTTTATCCGAAATCTCTTTTTCGTTTATCCAATAGTTAACTGACTCATTCACTATCCTGACAAATCCATTTGTCCGTTCGAAGAATGTAATGCTCATCACCTCGTATCCAATCTCTTTGAAATTTTTTAAATCAATCTTTGTTTCTACATTTGTCTTACTATCAACAAAGAATATCTTATACTCAGGTTCGTTTCCTTTATTTGATTTTGCATTTCGTGTCAGGATACCAATCTTATTGCCGTTTGGTTTGTCAAAAATTGTAAATCCATCACTCGGCGAATAGATACAACAAATATTATCATCGCTGAAATCATTTGGAATTATCAATCCATTTTGTCTTTGTTGACTGAATGAAATCAGTGTTGTAAAAGTCAGAATAATAATCGTTAAGGTTTTTGTTTTCATATCAAATTAGATTTTTGTCAATGTGCAGGGTGTTCTCCAAAATGGCTTACAACGTGTTTGTACAAGGTTAGTTGCGTGGTTAAGCAATAAATTTACTAAATAATTACTGACAAAGAAAATCCGCGAGGATTTTCGTAAGTAGGCTAAAAGCAAGCAATTAATTTTGTACGGTGTTGCAAGTAGTAGTTTTTTTAATTAATAATTCCTTTTTATTTTTCACGATTTTCTGATATTCACACATTTTCATTTTTAAGTTTGAGCGATAAATTTCGCGTTTTGATTTCCAGAGTTTGAGTAATTAACTCAATAATTGTACTAATTCAATTTATTTATATAGAATTTTAATAACTATATTCAATAAATTTAATTAGATAAATATACAATCAATAATATAAAACCAATTCCAACATAAAAAGAGTAAACATTATTTTCCTCAATTTCGGAAAACTCTCCCTTAAAACCTCTGAAAGTCCATATAATTAAAGAACCTAAATAACTTATCCAGTAATATCCCATTTTTTTATTTTGACAATTAGTTATCAAGTTTTTATTTTCTCACGTAAAATTTTTCAAGCGAGAGAGTGTTCAACATTTTTAAATTCCACTTTTTTTTGTATAAAAATTCAATAGTTTTATAACTCATATTTTTCGAGTTTGAGTGGTTTCCGCTATTACTTGCAACGTTGTTGTATAAGCTTTGTTGCGTTGTTTAAGCAGTGAATTTAGTAAATAAAACACGAACGGCGAAATTCCGGAGGAATTTCCCAAGTGAGCTATAAACAGCAATAAAGTTTATACGGTGTTAGCAAACGTTATTTTTTAATCTGGATAGTATTCCCATTTTCCAACATTGTTATAATAAAAATGAGTAGTACCTTTTGTTCCTATATAATAGTGAAGTCTAAAGTCATTAGAATTTATGTAATAAGAAAAATTACTTGTCAATTTCTGATTTTGAAAAGTGTAATCTGAAATATTTTCAGGAAATTCTCCATTCTTCCTTTTGTAGCTATGAAGATATTCGACAAGCATTGATGATTCTTTTTTTAATTCAAACCATTTAGAAACTAAAAGGGATTGATAAGGAATTATTACTAATCCAATGATTATTGCAACAACTAAAGAGATGATTTTTAATTTATAGTGATATAATAGAAACGAAATAATATTTAAAGATAAAATTAAGATAAATATAAATTGTTTCACTTCTCCCAATGTGTAATAAGCATAATAACAACTTATTATTTCAAAAAGCACGAGAGTTATTAGAATTATTTTAAAATTCAAATCACTTTTATTCTTTAGTTCTAATTTCATTTTAATGTTTGCTAACGTGTTTGTGTTATTGAAAGTTGCGATTTTGTGCCATCGTTATTTTCCGAAGGAAAATATAAGATTGCAAGAAAAGCAACTAACTTTAATTTAAGCTAAAAGTAGCAATTTTTTATACACGGTGTTGTGCAACGTATTTTATTTATTTTCTTCTTCAAGTCCGACAATATCTTTTCGAATCTTTTTTCTCCATTTCTTTCCGTATTTTTTGTCCAAATACTCGAAAACTGTTCTGTTATATTCGTAAAGACTTTCTTCTGCAATTGCTTCACAACCATACTCGACAAAATTCACATTATATTTTTTCGCAAATTTCGTGTCTGATTTATAGAAAACAGGTGCAATTCCACTTGATTCCAATATATTTACTTTTCCGCTTTTTAAGTCTTCAAGTGCTTTTTCTCTGTTAAGTCCGAATCTTGGTTTCATTACAAATTCAAATACATATTCTTTTGGTTTATCAACACGAATTATTGTAACAATATTTTCATAACCCAATGCAGTCAATTCAATAGTTTCAATACTATCTTTTTCTCGAATTTTGTATTTAAAGTTAAATTCCCCATTTTCATTTGTGGCTGAATATCGGTATCTCGATTTATAACTCACATAGACGTTTTCAAGTGGTTTTCCATTTACTTCCGACAAAACAATTCCCTTAACTACAATTTCATTCGATTTTTCATTTTGTGAAAATCCGATTATAGAATTCAAGAATAATATTGTTAGGATGAGTTTTTTCATATGTTGCACAACGGTCTCGGCTATGGGTAGTTGCGTGGGTTAGCATTTAACCTTTCAAGTACACACCAAACTGAAAATCCGCGAGGATTTTCAGAAGTAGGCGAGAACAAGCAATTACTTATAGCCATTGTTATGTAGCGTTTTTATTTACTTCTTTTTTTAATTTGTCAATATAACTTTTCGGATTTTTTCCCTCAATTATTCCATCTAAGACGAATTCTTCCAACAATCCTAAACCATAATCAACAGCAGGTTCTACTACAGGTTTAGCCGCTGCTCCGACTGCTCCTCCAATTGGGCCAGCGATTAGCGTACCTAAACCAGACATAGCTCCAAAAAGAAATGTATTCTTGATTAATTTGCCTTTTGTTGTCTCAAAAAACTTTTTTGCTCCAGCAACTTCATTTATGTAAGCCTCAGTTATTTCGCTTGAATCCGAATTTTCTCCAACTTCATTAATCCATTTTCTAAAATATTTTGCACTTGATAAATGTCGTAATTTGAAAATATCACTAATGTCAAAACCTCCTTGGTAAAAGACAGCTTTTAAGTCAGGTGTATTTTCTATTTTAAGTATTTCCGAAACATTTTCTGAAATTTTATAAGCCTTTCCAATGTTCTCAAGGTTCTTTTTAGATATTTCTAAATGTTCATAGTTATTATAGCTTTTATATCCATTTTTAGCTAAAATAGAAGTGTCCAACACAGTATGTCCTAAATCAAAAAGAATTTTTCGTTCCTCCAGGTTTAAATCAAAAGGGTCTTTCTCAAAAGGAAGTCCTAAGTTTTCTAAATTGTTATTTACGTATGCATCCGTAACAACTTTAGCAGCATTACTGCTTATCTCTAATCCGTCATTTACAATGTATTTCGGGACTATGTTTTTGATTAGTCTATTTCTCTCTTTTTTGCTAAGTCCAAATCGTACTAATGCTCTGTAAATATTTATGCTTGGGTCGATATCATCTCCATTTAGACTTCCCCCAACTATTGGTGGTTGTGTGTAAATTACAGACTCGTCAATTGTTCCGTCTTCTCTTTGTCTCCCAGTTCCTGTAAATATTGCAGCTGACTTAATTGAAAAGAGAATATACCCGCTTCTAATTAGCCGTTCTACAGTTTCAAGTCCAAGTTTTGAAATTAGAAATACTAGAGTTAGATTATTTTTGTCCGTACTTAAAACAATTTTGTCAAAAAGTAAAAGTTGTTCAAACAACCCAGCTAGTATTTCAGACTCTTGTTCAGCAGTAAGTCTAGTATTCATTCCAAGTAATGAACCTTTAGTAATCGAATTATTAAATAGTACGTTTTTCAATTTTTCTTAGCTGTTGGTGTATTATACTGATATAGGTTGACCTTTTTTTAGTTTAATTTATACCGTTCAAACAATTTTTTTTAGCCGTTTAGAAGGCAAAAAATAGTTTGAACTAGTGCTGTTCTTAAATCTTAAGTTCAGGTAAATTTACATTATTTTTTCGATAGGATTTATATTTGATGTTAGGATTTAGATGCACTTCAGCAGGTTTTCTGAGATCTAGGCTAAAATGAGTTCTCAAATTGTTGTAAATATAGACAGCTTGTTGTGTCATTTTTTGAGCTAATTCAGTGTTTTTAATGTTTTGTTTTAATCCATATTCATATTTAAGTGTTCTGTTAATGCGTTCAGCGACAGCGTTTTCATACGGGTCGTATTGTTCAGTCATGCTCATTATAATTCCATTTTTTTCAGCGAATTGAGTGTATTTAGGATTGCAGTACTGGAATCCTCTGTCAGAATGATGGATAAGCTTTTTATCTGGGTATTTTCGGTTTTTAATGGCCATAGCAAGAGCATCCATACAAAGTGATGTTCTCATATGGTTATCGAGTTTGTACCCCATAATTTGCTTAGAAAAAGCATCTGTAATAATGGCTAAATAATTATGACCATATTGTGTTTTAATATAAGTGATATCGCAGACCCAAAGTTGTTCAGGACGAGTAGGGACATGATCTTTTACCAGGTTTTTATATTTTCTGTACATATGATTTGAGTTTGTAGTTGTGATGTAATTTTTTCGTTTAGGAATCAAAAGATTATTTAGTCTAAGGAAGCGATAGAACTTGTCTCTACCAATTTTAATATCAGCGTCTATAAAGTCTTGTTTTAGTTCTTTATGTAGTTTAATTCCACCAGTTTTAGAGCTTACTTTTTTACGATAGTCCTTAACCATTTTAATCATTTTTTGATGATCGCTTTCTTTTTTCTGTTGCGTTTTTAGTCTTTTGTAGAAGGCTTGTTTAGAGATCCCAAAACATCCATAGAGCCATTTTCTTTTATACGCTGTTTTTTCTTTTGCTCTATCTCTTTTGCTAATGTTTTGGGCAATGACTTTTTTGACATATCAACTCCTGTAATAAGTTCCATATCAGCGATAATGTCTTGTTGAAAGTCTTTTACAAACTCTAATTCTTCAATCTTTTCCTTTAACTTTTTAATTTCATCGTTTTTACTCATACCTGTATTTTGTTGTACTAAGGTACTATATTTTCTTAACCAATAAGTAATAGTTGTTCTGGGAACATCATATTTTTTTGAAGCTTGGTTGTTGGATAGCTGACCATTTAAGATTTGGTCAACGACTAAAAGTTTGGTTTCTAAAGTGGCTTTTTGGTAGCTTTTTTTTCGCCAGTGTTCATTTTGTGTTTTCATAAGTGACTGTAATTAATTGCTTAATTTTTAGTCAACCGATTTCAGGAAAATTCATGGTTTAAATGCTACATAACGTACGGGTTGTATGGTTAGTTACGTTAATTAAAGATACTATTTTCCTGATAATTACTAAAAAAAAATCGCGAAAAAAAATTTCGCAAGTAGGCAATTAGCAGTAATTAATTATACAGCAGGTTAGTATTCGTTGATTAGAAATAGCCTGATTAGTTTCCCAAAAAAGCC
>NZ_JBTLRD010000035.1:0-5982 GCF_054584775.1 Polaribacter litoreus
CGCGATTTTTTTTTTAGTAATTATCAGGAAAATAGTATCTTTAATTAACGTAACTAACCATACAACCCGTACGTTGTAAGGCATTACAGAAAAACTCCAAAAAAAAATGTTGAATAAAATAATGAAAGGTTTTGTTGACTTAATCTACGGAACGAGTCGAAAAAAGAAAAAACACGAATTGTCTAATCCAAATGATAAAGTCTTTGCTTCTGATGCTTCAAAAGGAATAATAACAAACGGAAACGTAGATGTCACGAAAGGAACAAATTGGGTAAATTCTCAACGAGCAATAATTTTATTAACTAAATCTCGAATTATTTGTGGAAAATGGATAATTCCAATTGAGGAAATTGAATCTTCTGAATTATTGAAAATAAGTTCATTATTTGGAGATGGAATGGTGCTAAAAATTCAAACAAAAGATAATATAAATTATCAATTTGGTATGCAATTAAACCCTGAATGGACTGAACAACAAATATTACCACTAAATCTTGAAAAAACGAAAATAAAATATTCCCCTTTTAGCATTATAGTAAGACTAATTGCAATTGGATATTTGATTTTTTGGATATACAATAGAGTTTTAGGAAAATAAACTGAAAAGAATGAAAAAAAACGCCTTACAACACCATATATAATTTATTGCTGGCTTTTTGCTCACTTACGAAAATCCTCGCGGATTTTCTTGGTCAGTAATTATTTATTAATTTAGTTGTAAAATTCACGCAACAAACCATATATAATCACGTTAGCAAAAATATAAATGACCATCAACAAAAATATATTTCTAATTCTATTTTCATTACTATCGACAATTAATTTTGCCCAAAATACGTCTGAATTAGATTGTGAAAACGGATTTGAAAAAATAGAAACTGAGTTGGAATCTCAAAAATCGGTTTCTTATAAAATTATTTATTCTCAAAATTTATACACAGAGGAAAGCTTTGAGTTTAGCGAAGGAATAATTATAATAAATGACCTAAATGACAAAATCAAACCGAAAGAAATTATTGAAACCATTACTCGAATTGGAGTTAAAAACAATTTGACTAAAATCATAGCTTTTCGGAACTGTAATTCTATCGGACTTTATTTCCAACAGTCTGAACTCTCGACTGAACAACGGAATTTATTAAGTAATGACCTTATTGCGGAAATAGATATTGATTTACAAAAATCTTTATCAAAAAAAGAAAGAAAAAAACATAAAAGAAAGCGTGACTTAATTGAATCCGTTTCCAAAGAGTCTTGTGAAAAACTGAACGAATTAGGAACTGACAAATTAACTATGGAAAGTTTTAATCAGATAGTTTCTGGAACGTCAGCGAAATACGCTGAAAAAACTATGAAAGTTTATGAAATGTCATTTGAGGAAAGTGTAGATAAATTTTTAAAAGATTTAATGAATTATTTAATGTCTGATTGTCAAGTTGTAAAGGATTTTGCAAGGAATCAAGAATAAAAATACGTTTGCTAACACCGTATATAATTTATTGCTAGTTCTAGCCTACTTACGAAAATCCTCGCGGATTTTCTATTCGGTTTTTATTTGCTAAATTACGTGCTCAACCACGCAACAAACCATATACAAACACGTTACCTGCAAGCTGAAAAGCCAACGCGCAGTCAAGCACATTTTATTTTTTTTCGTGCCTCAAAAAATAAAAAGAGCTTGCCTTTTCCCAACGCCACCCGATGAAAATTTATTTGCTAGATTCGAATTAATTTGACTTTATTATTTTCAAAAAGATTAACTTTGTAGGTTAATAAATTCGTATTTTACGAAAAACCAAAAAAAACAATAGAAAATAATAATGAACGGACAAAAAACAATAGATTTAATTGGTTTAAACAAAGCCATTTCTACTGCTTCGAAAGACAAGAAGCTGTCCGAAAGTAAATCTATTGTCTTGAACCAAGCAAAAGAGTTTGGCATAGATGCAGTTTATTTTAATACCGATGAAAACGACAATAGTTTTCCTGCTATATTTTTAAAAAAAATAAACTCATTTGATATAGATTCATTAAAAGAAATTGCAAGCACTCACAAAAAAGCTTGGAACTTCAAAAAAGTACTATTTCTATACGTTTACTCTGAAACAGAAATTCGTATTTACAACTGTTCCGAAAAACCTATAATCATCACTAAAGATAATTTTGATTATAATAAAGAATTACAAAACATTGAAATAAAGTCTTATAAATTTTCTGATAAAAAACAAATTCAGGAACTTAATAAACTTTTTTCAACTATTGCAGTTGATACAGGAATTATCTGGACTTTAGAAGAAGCTCAGTTTATTAGAAATAAAATTGACTTACAACGCAGAGTAGATAAGTATTTAGTAGATAGTTTAGTTAACACAGCTAAACAATTAGAACAACAAGGACTTGAAATTAATTTTATTCATAAAATCATTCTTCGTTCTTTGTTTCTGTTATACTTAGAAGATAGAGAAGCTACAGACGAGAAATTTTATTCCAAAATTAGAAAGGGTGCAAAATCCTATTTTGACATTCTAAATGATGTAAACTCTACTTATGAATTATTCGATAAATTAGAAGAACATTTCAATGGTAACGTTTTTACTTTAGAAGATGGAGAAGACATATCGACCAATCAACTTCAACTAATTAAAAAATGTTTTATTAATGGTTATGATAACACACCGCAAATAAATCTATTTGAGGATTGGAGACTATTTGATTTTAGCATAATACAAATAGAATTGTTAAGTGAAATCTATGAAAACTTTTTATTTAAAACTGACCCTGAATTAAAGAAAAAAACAGGAACATATTACACACCACCTTCTTTAGTTGAATTTATTTTAAATGAGAAACTACCAGTTAATAAAGCAGAAACTAATTATAACATAAAGATTTTAGACCCTTCGTGTGGCTCTGGAATTTTTTTAGTAGAAAGCTTTAAACGATTAGTAAAGCGTTATGAGAATTCTCATAATGAAAAACTAACCGATTTTAATAAATTAAAAAAACTACTTATTGATAATATTTTTGGAATTGAATTACATCCACAAGCGATTAAAGTTGCTGCTTTTAGTTTATACTTAGCTTTAGTTGATAATCTGAACCCAAAAAATATATGGCAAAATAAAAATCATAGCTTACCAAATCTCATTAATAACCCAAAAGATAAATCATTAAAAGTACAAGGTAGAAATTTATTTTGTAGAGATACTGTAGAGACAAACGAAGAAATAGAAAACATAGAATTTAATCTAGTAGTCGGAAATCCACCGTTTGGCACTAAAGGTTTGCTTGAATCTGTAAAAAACTATTGCAAAAAATTTGATTTTGCTCAAGAAATGGTTTTACCATTTTTACATAAATCCACAAAGTTCGCACCGCAAGGAGAAATAGCATTAATATTTAACACTAAAGTTTTAACTAATCGAGGAGGAACTTATCAGAATTTCAGGAAATGGCTATTTAATGATTGTTATATAGAAAAAGTATATAATTTTTCGATACTTCGTAATGCAAAGAAAAATTTTGGTGGTCAATTATTTGGAGATGCAACTGGACCTATAAGCATTGTATTTTATCAAAAAGAGCAACCTATTAATCCTTCTGATAAAATCGCTTATTATGCGCCTAAAACTTACATCAAGTCAAATATTATTGAAGGTCTAAATATAGATTTTTCAGATTTAAAATATTTACCAAGAGAAGAATGTCAAAAACCCGACACTAAAATTTGGAAAATCACAATGTGGGGAGGAATGAATGATTGGGAATTAGTAAAACGGTTAAATCGAGATAACCCATTAATCAAGGATTTTCTTGAAAAAGAAAATATTAGTTATGGCGTAGGATTTCAAACGAGCAGTCCTAGAAATAAACCCAATACTGAAATAAAAAAACTTCCTATTCATTCCCCAAGAAATATAGTAAAATACTATACACCTAAACCTGATAAAAGAATTGATTTAGATGCATTTCACAGGTTAGGCAAAACCGAAGCATATCAAAAAGAACATATTCTATTAAACGAAGGCGTAAAAGTTCATAATGGCAATTTAACATTACTAGCTTCTTATGTTGATTATAAAAGTGCTTATTCTAAAGGGATTGTTGGTATTTATTCAAAGGATGACGATATTGATTTATTAAAATTGTTAACTGTCTATTTAAATTCTGACTTCATACGCTACTTTTCTTTTTTAACAACATCTAGTTGGGGAATAGAAAGAGATGTCGTTAAACATAAAGAATTATTCGAAGCCCCTTTTTTAATAGATAAATTAAATAAAAAAAGCAGAAATCAGATAGTAAAACTATTTGATAATAAGCTTTACGACAAAGAATTTTATTTAGTTAACAAAACAATTGAAGACGAATTAAATCAAATTATACTAAGTCATTTGTCAGAATATGACCGATTTACTATTCAACATTTGCTAAATAATATTGATTTATTCCATAAACAAGAAAAATCAAAAGCATTATTTCCCGCACTTCAAGAGCAAGTAAATATATTTAGCACATTAATTTCTATTGAATTAAATAATTTTCTTGACGGACAAGGTTTATTTGCAAATGCTACAATTTTTAATTCTATCAATAGATTTAGTCCTTTAATGATGATTAAAATTTCTTTTAATGAAAAGAAAAACGAAACTTTTCTATCAGAAGATTTTATTGATGATGAATTAAAAAAACTCGATAAACACTTATGGGAAGAAAAAGCCACCAATATCTATTTTAGAAAAAAACTTAACTATAAATCAGGGAACAATATTTATATTATTAGACCAAATCAAAGAAGATTCTGGTCGCATTCAATGGCATTAGAAGATGCTTCTGAATTAATTCTTGAAATTTTAAACGAGAATTAATTATGGCATTAAATACTATTATTCAAGAAAAATTCAAAAAGGCATTTGAGTTTAAATGTTTCAGTCTAATTATAGACGCTTATCAGGTAACGATAAATGAAAAAATAATCCAATTAGATTGGAATGAAAATGATATCTCACAAGAACTGTGTGAAAAATTAGATTGCAATCCTAAAAGGTTGAAATGGTCTATATCTGCAACTAGAGAATTTCATTTATCAACTACAACAAATAAAAAGAAAGGATTTGCCGATAAATTACCAAGAGTGGATTTAAGAATGTCTAGTATAACTTCAAAACTAGAATTTAAGTATTTTTTTGAAGCTAAACGATTAAAAGAAAACGATTCCGGACTTAAAAGAAGTTATATAGATGATGGTATGGACAGGTTTACTTCCAAAAAATATCCATCTGGTTGTATGTTAGGCTTCTTACTTCAAGGTAATGTGAACAAAACTGTAAAAGGAATTAATAAATTACTAATTAAAGACAAAAGAAACACTCAAACTCTGAATTCGAAAAAGAATGATTTGTATAAAGATTATTTTGAATCCAATCATATCGAAATTGGAGTTCTAAAACATTTGATATTTGACTTTACAAATATGTCTAATTAGGAATATTGCCAACGCTGAAAGCCATACACATTTGCAATTCGCACCAGCCAACACACAAACCCAAAATTGCAAAAGAGTATGTCTTTGCCAACGCTAGCAAGTTTGCGGAAGAAAAGCCAGCAGGTAACACCGTGTATAATTAATTGCTTGTTTTAGCTAATTTACGAAAGTCCTCGCGGACTTTCTATCTGTGATTTATTTGCTAACTTTAGTGCTTAAACCACGCAACTAATCATACACAAACACGTTAGTATACATTGGCGAATAACCTCATCAAAATTCTTGATTTCTTAAAGATTTTATGGCTTTCTTTAGCTTAGTGAAGCAGCTTATTGTTTGTTTATTTTTGGTAGTGAAAACCTAATACTTTTAAAAAAAGTGATAAAATCTGTTCGCAAGTAAATCGTGTGATTAAATCCCTTTTTTTTTGGAGTTGTTTAATAACGCAACTTCACAAAGGATAGTCTTTCTTTAATTAACTTAGTGAAAACTAGCAA
>NZ_JBTLRD010000036.1:0-5798 GCF_054584775.1 Polaribacter litoreus
TGTTTTGTTGCGATACGTTTGAGTAAGCAAGTTCAGATTCCGTTTTCAATTTTTTCACGCTTTTTTAATTTCCTTTTCTAAGCTTTTTTTATTTATTTTTAATTTCTGTTAAATTCTTTTTTAGGAGTTAATTTTCAAGTTAAGATTCCGTTTTGATTTTTAATTCGCGCGATATTTTTCCCCAATTAATTTTTTCACAAAACGTCAAGAATTCCAAAGTAGAGAATATTCCCGCGTAAAATTTTCGTACTGATTTCACTTTTTTAAAATTCGCGAGAGACTGTTCAGCATTTTTTTCCTGCGTTTAGATTTTCCTGAGCAATAAAACATAACGTGTTTGTATAAGCTTTGTTGCGTAGTTTTAGCACTGAATTTACTAAATAAAACACGAACGGCGAAATTCCGAAGGAATTTCCCAAGTGAGCTAAAAATAGCAATAAAGTTTATACGGTGTTAGCAAAAGTGTTTATTCACAATCGCCATTACAATCTTCTGCTTTTTCATAATCTTTTGATGTGAAAATGAAGATTTCTCTTGAATTATTATTACTGTTATAAAAACATTCATTTAAAAGGTTTCTTTCATTTTTTTTAATGTCCCCGTCTTCACATATGGTTTCTCTTTTAAAAAAAAGGTTTTTATTTGAATTAAAAATAATTTTTATTGAATCCGAAGCAAAGAAATTGTTATAGCTATAATATGGAATATTATTATGTGAACAGCTTTCATAAGTTTTTGATTTTTCTTGATTATTAACTAATTCAATTATACCTTCAATACCGTATGTTATTATTTTTATGCTTACTCCACTTTTATTTTGTATCGTATATTTATACGACTCACATCCTTCCTCTGGACCACAACTTAAAAAAAATATAAATGTAAAAAATAATATTATTCTCATTTTACCAATTATCAAATAGTTCATCAATATACTTGTTTGTTGAGTTGTATGGATTTTGTTTTTTTATGTTTTCTTTCCATTCTTTCCAACTATTAGTCCCTTTTAAGCTATTCTCTAATTGTTTTATTGAATAGCCTGAAACTCTATCTTCAGGATATGTACCTACATAGTCATGTCTTATGTCTATTCTTTGGTTAATCTTATCCATTAAATCATAACCTAAAGAAGTATAAATTGGTTGAGATTCTAAAGGGAAATTCTGTCTATTATTTGTTGATGGGTCATTCCATAGCCCATATTCAAAATCCCAATCATTCAAATAACTCTTATACCTTAAATTAGTTAATACAATTTCTACGGTGGTAGCCCAAGTTTCCATAACCCTTTTAGCACTATTACTAACGGCATCAGTTTGATAGACAGAAAAAGTGTACCCCTTACTAACCAAACTATTATAAGCACTACCATCTACTTTTCTATGAGCAGCATGCGCCAATTCATGAATGGTTGTTCCGTATACCAAATCAGAAGAATCTCCCCAAGCTTGTAGAGATATATCTGAACCATTAAATATTCTTCTTGCTTTTATGTATGAAGAACGCCCGTTTTCTTTTCTGGCTCTAATTCTCATTTTCCAAAAACCTCCCCATCTTGAAGGTTTTGTAAGTCCATAGCTATCCTTATAGTAATAATCATGAGCTGCTTGAAAAATGGTTGCGTAGTATTGTTGTGTACCTCCCCTTATTTCTAAATTCCAAGGTGATTTTTGTTTTGGACCATTATACCAAGCTGTAGTTGACCAAAATAACCACCAAGACCATTTTACTGAAAAATGATGACGCTCCCATTTGATAGAATAGTTTGCAGGTCTTCTAAAAGAACCTGTTTCAAATTTTCCACTGCTGTTAGTAATTCCTGTTTTTACAGTAAACCATCTTCTTGCTCTTACTTTTACACCTTGCATAGGGTAGTAGTTGTTTAATCTATCATCCCATAGCTTAATAGTTCCTGACGGATTCCAACGGTCTGGGACATTCCAACAAATAAACCAAACACAAACTCTCTTAGCTTGAAGGTTATTCTTTTTTTCTTGTTCTATAGCTATTTTTTCTTCTTCGGAAAGATTATTTGTTAGATATAATGATACTGTTTCGAGACTACTAAGGCTATTTGTTTTAGAATATATACTCTTTGCTTGAACATTTGTATCTTCTTCTCGATAACCCTCACTATTTTCAGGAATAAACAAATCAGATAATATTTCGTGCTTAACTTCAGGGAATTGATAATCGGGTTTTACAACTGCATAACGCCAAGAAATTTGGTCTTCAGGAATTTCAGGGTCATGATAATATTCTCCCTCTTGTTCAATCTCATAATCTAAAGGGTAATCAAACAATACTAAAGTAGTGTCTTTTTCAATAATGTTTAGTTCTAAAGAATCTTTAGGCAGAAATCGAACATACAAATCTGTTTCTTTGATTTCAATTTGTTCTGCTGATTTTTGAAATGATTTTGCTTGATAACTTTTAGATTTTTTTACTTCTTTTAAAATAGTATCCAAAGCTCTTTGCATATTGGCTACCGAAAAAGGATTCTCAAGTTTCTTTCCAAGTTTTATAATACTCTCGGATTTGGGTTGTTGAATAGAAGAACTATATTCTTTAATAAAGTCGTCGTTTTGACAGGAATAAATCAATATTCCAATCAGGGTTAATATTAAAAACCGTAAGCTGTATTTTTTCATAACTAATTTTTTAATGGTTAATATTTGCTTTCAAATATAATCTTCCATATGTTATTTTAACATTATGCCAGTTTTACATTTTTGCTAACGTTTATGTGTATTAAAAGTTGCGATTTTGTGCCATCGTTATTTTCCGAAGGAAAATATAAGATTGCAAAAAAAGCAACAATTTTTGGTTAAGCTAAAAGTAGCAATTTTTTTTACACGGTGTTGTAAATAGTAGATTTTTTTCCAGTTAATAATTCCATTGTAATTTTTCGCACTTTGCTTAATTCAACATTTTAAGTAATAAATTCCGCAAAGAAATTCAATTCCGAAAGTTGCTTAAATTCCAGTTTTTGCTTTCAAGTCTTGCTAATTTTCCAACGTTTTAATTTTCCAGTCTGAGTAAATTCACACGTTTAATATTTCCACAAACAAGATAAAATTCCCACAATAATTTTTTCACGAGTGAAAGATAATTCAGCAATTATTAAATTCTATTTTAAGCGATTAAAAAATTCCCACGAACAACTAAATTCAAACATTTTGGATATTCAAATTTTCACGTTCCTGAGTGTTTTCCACTATTATTTACAACGTTGTTGTATAAGGAAAGTTGCGTTTTTTGTGTGCGAGGAATTTCCGAAGGAAATTCAGAAGTAGCAAAAAATGCAACTAACTTTGGTTAGCACTAATGTAGCAATTTTTTTTATACGGTGTTGCAAGTAGTAGTTTATTTTCAGTTTATAATTCCGTTTTATTTCACTTTTTAAAATTCAGACTTTAAGCAATAATTTCACCAAGTTTACAATTCAGAGTTTGAGTAAATTCCGCAATTCTGATTTTCAGAGTTTGAGTGATTTCCTATTAATTTATATTTTCAAAGTCTTTTATGAGTAAGAAACTATTCCAAAAGTTAGAATAATATTCCAATTGGTAACATAATTAGATAATAAAGAATGTAAATTCTTAAGAAGTAGTCAAAATTCAAGATTTCAGTTTTGTTAAGTAAACTATTTTTTTTCTGTTCTATATTAAACCAACCATAAAGAATTACTCCAGAAACAAATATTCCCAAACTCATTGATATTATTAAACCTAATAATAATTCCAAAAAAGGCATTTCCACATTATTTTGATTATTGAAATTCAAATTGTAAATAATGTAGAATAAAAATATTCCGATTATTGAAAATGTTTTGATTTTCTGATTTTCAAGTTTTTTCCAAATTACGTTTTCTGAAAAAAATGTTTTCATTTATTCTTTATATTTTAAGATTCTGAGTGGTTTCCGCTATTACTTGCAACGTGTTTGTGTAAGAAAAGTTGCGTGGTTTAAGCACTAAAGTTGGCAAGTAAATCACAAATAGAAAGTCCTCGAGGACTTTCGTAAATTGGCTTTTACTAGCAATTTTTTTTACACGGTGTTACCCAACGTATTTATTTTCATTCCAGAATTTAATTCTTTTCTCAATCTCTTTTTTAGGTAGTCTGTTATTTAAAAGGCTAAGCTGTTTAATTTTCTCAACAGCTTCTTCAAAAGTTATTATTTCCTGTCTTAGAAATTCATCAAAAAGATAAATAATTCCTCTAACTTCTAAATTATCTTTACTAGCTTGTTTTCTTAGTTTTCCATCTCCTGTTAATAATACACCTGAAAGTTTTTTACTGTAATACCAAACAGAACAATCTTCAAAACTTAATCCATTACTATTTTCTAAAATTGAATTGATTCCTTGAAAATCTTCTGTTTTTATCGTTTCGATAATTCCAAGTTTATTTGATTCACTTAATTCGGTTATTGGTTCTGTTTGTTTATCATTTAATTCTTCAATGACAAAATCGGTTGTATGTAAATCAAAATTCAGTTTTGAAAAAGCTTCAAGAAGTTCGAGTTTAACTAAGTCTATTAAGATATTAGCATCATTAATTACTATTTTCATAATGCGTAAAATCTATATCAATGAACTTTCTTTAACGGATTCTATATTCTTGTTCAATAATGATGAAGCTTTACTTATCGAAATGTTTTCTTGAGAAAGTGCTCTATAAACTAATTGTTCAAATCTGTTAGATTTTTCTGGGGTTTCAAATCTCGAAGCATTTACTTCTCTATTTAAAGATGGGTTAAATCTAGTCCTTTTGTAAAAATCAGTATGACGTTGTTTACTTAGAATTCCTGAGTCAACAAGTCTGTAAACTATTGCAGGAATACTAATACCATATTTTTTTTGAGTTGAAATTAATTCAGCAAGAGTTATATGGTTTCTTTTACCTCCAAATTCTCTTATAACAATTTCTTTAGGAAAAAGAAATTCAGCAGCAAACTTATTACAAAATTGTTCTTCTTGTTTAGTCTCACAATCAGGAAGATTTAATAATAAGTGGCCTAATTCGTGAAGTAAAGTAAATCTTTTGCGTTCTACTGGAAAATTACCATTAACGACAATCACAGGAAATTTACCATTAACATAGGTTGCTAATCCGTCAAATTTATCATCTACATCATATAATTCAATTACTTTTATTTCTTTGTCTTCTAAAAGTTGAATTATATTATGAATTGGGTCAATTCCAATTTCCCAATCAGTTCTAAGTTTTAAAACTGCTTTTTCTACATCTTCAATTTTGTTAATATTGATATTTTTAATGGCGTTTTTAAAACTATAATCAATTGATAAGGTGTCCTCTAACCAAATGTAATTTTCTAAGTTGATTTTTATTTGTTCTTTTAATGAACTTTGTTTCTTTAAAGAAAAGCTTGATTTTTTTCTAAAGTTTATCTCTCCTAATTCTACTTGAAAAGAATTAAAGAAATAGTCCATTTTTAAACCAAATAGTTTTGAAAGTTTAAGAAATTTTGGGCTAGTTGGAATTGCTTCTCCATTTTCATACTTACTTACCATTTGTTTAGACACACCCAATTCGTCTGCAACGTTTTGTTGGGACAAACATTTAAGTACTCTTGCATTTTTAATACGATTAGCAACTAAGTTTTTCATTTTGTTTTTATTGGTTGTCAAATCTACATAAAAATAATGAATTGTCAACTAATCTCAAAATTATTAACTAAGTTTTATATGTTGGGTAACGTACGGGTTGTATGGTTAGTTACGTTAATTAAAGATACTATTTTCCTGATAATTACTAAAAAAAAATCGCGAA
>NZ_JBTLRD010000037.1:0-5184 GCF_054584775.1 Polaribacter litoreus
ATTTTTTAAAATTCGCGAGAGAGTGTTCAGCATTTTTTTCCTGCGTTTAGATTTTCCTGAGCAATAAAACATAACGTGTTTGTGTATGATTTCGTTGCGTGTTTAAGCAACTAATTTAGCAAATAAATCACAGATAGAAAGTCCGCGAGGACTTTCGTAAGTAAGCTATTACCAGCAATGAATTATACACGGTGTTACCCAACGTTTTTATTCCACAACTTCTTGTTTTTCTTGTGTTTATATTCATAAATTTTAAATCGTATTTTCCCTAAAAAACTATTCCATTCGTGGCGAATTCCACCTAATTCCCAATTCACATCAAATTTTTCGTTGTCATTTTTCCGATAATGTGGAAGTCCGATTTTACAATGTAACATTGGATTATTTTCTTTTACAGTTTCATAAAAGTCAGATTCAAGTGATGATTTCGGATAGTATTGAATTTCAATTATTGTACTTTCCTTTTTGCTTTTATATATGTACAAGTTTATATCGTACAGATTTTCGTAAATGTCTTTTAATTCAGCCGTTATTTGCTCAAGCGATTTTGGTTTTTTCTTTTCGTTTGCTTTTTTACGTTCAATTCGTTTGTCAAAAAAATTCCGCTCGTCATTTATTATTTCCGAAATTATGTAACTCGTATTATCTGAAATTTTATTCCAACAAGAATTTCTCCCCATTTCTAATAGGGAAGAAGTGGCTTCTTTTAAATTCAGTTCGAGGTTATTTTTCGTGACGGTTTTCAAATGTTGGGTAACGTGTTTGTATATGGTTTGTTGCGTGGTTTAAGCAACTATTTTAGTAAATAATTACCGACCAAGAAAGTCCGCGAGGACTTTCGTAAGTAGGCTAGAAGCCAGCAATAAATTATATACGGTGTTGGCAACTGGCTTTTCTATGTTAAGTTCAATTTTTCAAATAAAACTCTATTTCTTTCATTTGAATCTTTCAGGATTTTGTCAAAACTCATTATTTCTACATACATATTGTAATTGTCGTTAAAAAAGAAATATCCATCTCCACTTGGTAAAAGTTTATATCCTGCATCTGTCGCATTTGCTTTAAGTTTTTTGGTTAAATCACAAACTATATAGGCGTAAATAGGTGTGTTTTGTCTCAAATCAAATTCACGTTTATCTTTGTCTTTAGCAATGCCATTAATTACTTCTCTCGCATAACGATTTACTTGTGTAATTGGATTTTCTTTTTCTGAATAATCGTCTCTCATTGGTCGTTTAAATTCGACAATGACTATTGATTCATATGGTTTTTCATCGTTAGCGAATGCAAAAGGTTTATTGAAAATTAATAAATCCGGTCTTTCGTTAGATTCAGATTTCATACCCTTAACTTTTTTAAACTTTTTATCAGAAGCCAAATATTTATGATAAGAAAGTTTCTCGTCTATCATCCATAAATTATGGTCTTCAAAACCTATATCGTCAGATAAAGTTTGTAAAGGGAAAATTAAACTGTGAACTGCTTTTTCAGGTGCTCTTTCTTTTAAAAATTTGGCAAAAAGGTCTAAAACTAACTTTCTATGAATTACATATTCTGATAATTTTGAATTTCCAACTTCAATAATTTTCGCATATAATTCTTGATGTGATTCGGAAAACTCAGCTTTGTCTTCGTCACTTTCTATGAAACGTAATATTTCTTTTGCTTCTTGTTTAACTTCTAATTCGAGTGTTTGTTGAATTTTAAAAAGTTCTAATTCCATTTTCTCTTCATTTAGAGTAGAAGGAATTTTTTTGATTTGATTTGGTTTGTATTTTAGAAGTTGCTTGTATCTTGGATGTTGAGAAACAAACTCTTTAACTTTTGTAAATCGAGTTTGAGAAAGTTTTTCTATTTGGTCTTCAAATTCATTATGAATCATAGAGGTTATTTCCTGTCGTAATTCTTGTTGTGAAGTTTGGTCAGGAAATTGAACTTCTCCTTTAGCAAATGCGATAGATGTTCTTTCATCGTTAACATTATTATCTAAATAGTCTCCTTCGACATAAACAGAAATTGAAAAAGGATTTCCTTCTTTGTCAAAAAGGAAATTATCCATTTCAGGAATGTCGGTTGAAATTTTATCGAATGTTACTTCTCTTGTGTTTGCACAGTAATGTATTTTGTTATCAACTTTATTACTGTAAAGTTTTACAATACTTAATTTAAAATCATTGTCTCTTACTTTGATGTTTTTGCTTTTTACTTGTCCTTTAGTAAATAGTTTAAAAAGGTCGTTAACAACGATTTGCTTGTCTAAATCATTTATTAAGATTCTCGGACAATTCTCATTTAAAAAATACACAAAAGCGTGTTCAATTATTTTTAGTGCAATATCTTCAGGATTATTATTACACCATTTTCTATAATCCTTTTTTAAACCTCTCAAAGCTACAATTGTGTACCTTTCTTGTGTAGTGTTTACTTCATTTAAACTGTGATTTTCAATTCCTTTTTTTGTTGGCTCAAATTGAAATTTCCTTAAATTCCAATGTCCATTTTCTTTAAATCTACTTTCGATTTCAGCTTTTCGAAATGCTCTTAACCAAGTAAAACGTCCAATTCCTTTTCCGCCTTTTCCATATTTATATGTAGAGTGAGCATAATTGAAAGAGTCATAATTATCTTCATTAAATCCGATTCCATTATCTTTTATAATAAAATCAATTATTTCAGGTAGAACCTCTTTTTCGGTAAGTTCTAATTCTTTTTGAGTTGAACGAACTATATCAATTTCAATAATTCCAGTTTTAGTAGAACTATCTTCTTCTATAGCTTGTATAGAATTAACAATTGCTTCAAATAAAGGAAGTAGAGTATTGCTGTAAGCAAGTCTTTTTTCGTTTATTTTTCCTTTAATGTCTATTTGCATTTTTTTTTCGTTTCAGATTGGTTTTAGCTTGTTGCCAACGTCTAAGTATATAAAATTTAATGTGTTAGATATTACATACTATTCAATTTATTATTAATTAAACAGATACGCAATGAGTAAAGGTAAAACAAAAAGTAATTATTTTTTATATACATTGTTAGCAACCGTTTTTTATTCCGATATTATATGAAAAAAGAGTTTATAATTAATGGTTCAGATATAAAAGGAGTTCTTAATCAGACATTAAATCGTTCAAAAGATTCATATAATTTTCGGTCGATTCTTCAAGAGCCAAAGAATTCAATTTTTTCGATATTTTGTCAACCGATTCGTTTAATTCCTGTCCTGTTTTTCCTTTTAGTGTTTCAAGTGTTTTTATCTGTAATTCTAATAGTATTTTTATATAATTCTTAGTTAGTATGGTTTCGGATATAGATGTAGTTAATAGTTTACTTAGTTTTACTTGAAATTCAGGGTTATTCAATAAGTTTTCAATTTTCATAATTTAATTTTTTAAGTTGATTCCAAAATATAATTTAATTAAATACACTATTAATATTACCAATAAAGTAGATATTAATTTATTTTCAGACAATAGTTTCCAAATGTTTGTTGTTAAGTTTATATACCAAGGTTTATATTTATTTGCGTTATTTTTATTTGTTTCTTGGTTAATTGAGAAAACTAAATCTTGATTTTCAATTTTATCTAAAAATATAATTCCGTTTATTTCAATTTTTGCTTGTAATGTATCATCTTTATACGTGCTTATTCCATATATATATAAAGAGGGAATATAGCGGATATATATTGTTGAGGTAATTTTGATAATGACCTTAATTTACTTTCAAGTAATTTCCTGTCTTGAATAAAATTTCTCATATCTATAAAATCTCCATTATCATTATCTTTCAAATGTTTCAATATTTTATATTCTAAAGTATTTTTCATTCCTTTTATTTACACAGTTTGGTAATGGTTGCTAACGTTGTTGTATATGGTTTGTTGCGTGTTTTAAGCAACTAATTTAGTAAATAATTACGGACAAAGAAAGTCCGCGAGGACTTTCGTAAGTAGGCAAGAAGCGAGCAATAAATTATATACGGTGTTCTATGCAGTTTTTTCTATATTTCATTCATTATTCTCGTTAAAATCATTGAAAATATGTCAACATTATCTTTAAATTCTAAAAATGGACTTTTTCCTGTTTCTTTTTGGATATCAATTCCATTTCTGTAAGGTGCAATATTCAGTATTTTATTTATTCTTATTGTTTTGTTTCCTCTTGAACCCATAAAAATCAAACGTTTATTAGTTAAATAAATAGTTCCATTATCAATCACTTGCCAAACATCATCTGAAACTGTTTTGGCAGAGAAACTTCCCATTCTATAATAAACACCTTTGGCGATTTTCACTCTTGCAGTAACTCCACCATAATTGACTCGTTTCGTAACTCGTCTTTGTTCTTTCCAATTTACAGATGTCATAAAATATAAACTTTCACTTTTTTGAATATTTATTGGTGGATTATTATAAACAGGTATTTCTCCGTTTTCAATTAGCCAATAAAGTCTATAAAGGTCAAGATTTTCTTTTGTTCTGTTGTTTAATTTAGGTTCAATTCCGAGACTTAATGAAATTTCATTCATTTTTTCAAATTCTTCATCACTTAACCTTTTGTCGGATATTGCATTATTAATAAAGTCTTTTAATATTTCTTCGGAATTTGTTTTTAAAATATCTTCAGCAACATTGTCTTTAATTAAAAGATTCTTTTTTAATAATTCTAAATTTTCTTTTTCATTATTTGTTAATTCTCCGTCTAAAACAGCTTTTTTAACTTCTTGTTCATATATTTTCTTTGTTTCAAAACCTAAAACTTGCTTAATTTCTAATTCTGTTAAATGAAGTAGTTCTTTAAGATGAAAGAAAGTTTTGATTTCTTCTTTATCTAATATATTGTCCTCAAGACTATGAAGAACATATTTTCTAAATAAGTCAATTCGTAAGTTCTTAAATTTTTTATTTAAGTTTAATTTATACTTTTCTGATATTTCTTGTATTTGTTCTAAACTTACTTTAGTTAAGTCATTTTGATTCTCTACAAAAAGATTATTTATTTCAACAAGGGCGTTTTCTTTCGGTGTTCTTTTTAGTAATTTTCCGATTAAAGAAGGTTTCTTATTTTCTCTTATTTTGAATATGTTCATAGGTTTCTTTTAAATTGCATAGAACGTTTATGTGTATTAAAAGTTGCGATTTTGTGCCATCGTTATTTTCCGAAGGAAAATATAAGATTGCAAAAAAAG
>NZ_JBTLRD010000038.1:0-5171 GCF_054584775.1 Polaribacter litoreus
ATTTTTTAAAATTCGCGAGAGAGTGTTCAGCATTTTTTTCCTGCGTTTAGATTTTCCTGAGCAATAAAACATAACGTTTGGTGTATGAAGCGTTGGGCATTTCGAAGCACTTTCCTGTCAAACCGCTACAAAGTTTATTAAGTGTAACGCCCTTGAAATTAGCACTTTCCGCCCAATGATTTATACACATTGTTAGCAACTGGGCGTTGATTCTTCCAGTCTGTTTTTCAGTCATTTAAGGTTTGTTAACTGTCTTTTCAAACTGCACAAAACTGTCAACAAAGCACAAATTTATTTTGTTTTTTTGAGTGTGGGCAAACCTAAAACCGTCCTGAAAGGCGGTTACGTGGGCGGTAAAGGCGGAAGCTCTTTTGCAAGCCTTTGGTTTGAGCGTTGGCTCTTGTGGGCTTGCAAATGTGCTTACGGCTGTGCTTTGGCTTTAAAACTTATACTTCATTCCTAAAGTAACTACTTGCGTTTCGTAATAGTTCTCTGATGTCAAATTAAAACCATCTCCAATTATTGATTTTTTTATGGCAAAAGTATTTAGCAAATCTGTAGCTGATAAGCTTACCTCGGCTTTACCTTTCAAAGCCTTTTTCTTTAAGCCAAAATCTACCGAATAGCGTTCTTTAATTGTTCCCTGTGGAATAATATTTGGCGCATAATAAACGGCCGATAGTTGAAAATCCATTTGATAAGGCAATGTTATGTTGTTATTCAACTTAAAATTCCAAGTATTGCTTTTGCTTTCGTCAAAATTAAAAGGTTGAGAGGATGGATAAATACTTGTTCCTGTAAAAGCATTTATTTTATTGGCATACCAATTAAAACTTCCATTAACCCCCCAACTATCCGTAATTGTTTGTTCTAAAGTAATCTCAAACCCTAAATTTGAACCGTTACCTAAATTTTGAGGAATTGAATTAATTATGGTATTGGAGGTTGAATTATCATTTGTAAAAATACGTTCAAAAATATCTTCTATTGAACGGTAAAATCCTGCGAGGTAAACAGAGCCCTCACTCCATTTGGTCTTGTAGGCCAACTCAAAAGTTTGAGTAAATTGAGGTCTTAAATACGGGTTACCTGTTTTCAAAATTTCTGGGTCATCATATTTTGGGAATGGACGCAATTCAAATTCTCCTGGGCGATCAATTCTTCTATTATAAAACGCTGAGATTTTATTGTTTTTATCTGCTTTTAAGGTCAACCTAACATTAGGAAAAAACTCAAAATAATTATAAGCATCGTTTTTAGTGTAATAAATGTTTGCTGGGTCAATATCATAATTTATGGTAGTTTGTTCCATACGAAGGCCACCTTCAATATCCAGTTTTTCGCCTTCATGTATTAAGTTGGCATATAAGGCATAAACATCTTGATTGTATTTTGACCACTCTCCTAGATTTGGGTCTAAAACTGAATTTGTTCCAGGATTTATTTTGTAGGAAATAGGAATTTTTCTCAATTCCAATTTTGACCCTAATTCTATTCTACCAGACCTTAATGGTTTTACGTAGTCTATATTTATATCTGTAACAATTTCATCTACTAACAAATGTGTTTCATCTGTAGAGTCCCTAGTGTCGCTTGTATCTGTAAATGGGAACAACTCATCTTCGCCTCCTTTGGTATACAAAAATCCAATATCTAATGCATGTCCTGCTTGTTTAAAGTTGTGTGTGAAATTTGTTGCGTAATTTATAAATCGCGTATTTTCATCTTCTGCCCAAGTCCACAAACGTTTCCTACTACCATCCGATACGTAATCATAAGGAACATGACCTCTATCAATATGGTATTCATCTTGAAATAATGAATAAAAAGTAAATTTATTGCTGTCATCAATAAACCAGTCAACGCCTGCTTTTATATTGTACAGTTCTTGCGTTCTGTTTTCCAAAAACTGAGAACTGATATTGGGGTTTCCGTTTGAATAAATACGTGAAGTAAATTCATTGTTATTAACTCTTTTTCTAACAATACCATCTGTTTGCAAAAATAAATTCACGTTTTTTGAACGATAGTTTAGGTTAAAAGATGGATTTACTTTAGGTGTAAACGCATATTTATCCATGATGTTGGCAAGGTTATCTTTTCTGGCTGTCAATTCTCCAATACCCAAATTAAGCCCAACATTACCATTAAAACCTTTTTCGTTTTGCTTTTTATAAATAATGTTCACAATACCTGCTAAACCTCTAGAATCATATTTTGCAGAGGGATTATTAATGATTTCTATTCTTTCAATATTTGAAGCGGGAATATTATCAAGTCCCTTTTGGTTGCCAAAACCGGTAAGACTAGTTTGTTTCCCATCAATTAGCACGGTTACTTTATCACTCCCCCTTAACAATATTTTACCTTCTGTATCTACGGTAACACCAGGCAGGTTTCTCATGGCATCCATGGCTGAACCTCCTGCTTGTGAAATGTTATTATCAATGTTGAAACTTTTTTTGTCCAGACTTGAACTTACAATATCTTTCTTTGCTGTAATAACAACTTCACTGAGGTTTTCTGAAGACTCTTTCAATTCAATTTTCCCAAGGTCAAAAGTTTTGTTTAATTTACCTATCAAAACAGGAATTTCTTTTATTTCAAAGCCAATAAATGATACTTTAATTTTATAACGTCCCTCATTTAGCCCATTTATAGAAAACCTACCGTCTTCGTCTGTTATCGTCCCTGTAATTGTGGTATCGTTATTGTTAGTCAAAAGGATATTGGCAAATGTAATCGGGTTTTGGGTTGATAATTCTATTACTCGTCCTGAGATAACAGCATCGCCTTGAGCAAAAGATTGAACAGTAAAAATTAACGTCATGACAAGTGTAAAATAAAATTTTATTATTTTCATTATTTATTGTTTTGAATTGAACACTTGCAAACATAAATTTCAATTCTGAAAACATTTAGAATGCCAATTTTAAAACAAAACAATAAAGGCATGTTTGTTGGGAAAGGTAAATTGATAAGATATTTTATACCCTAAAGTATCACAAATCTGCTTTATAATTGCCAATCCCAGTCCAACACTATCTATTTGTTGTGATTGTTTGTAAAATCGCTCAAATACCCTGTCCGTTTGCAAGGAAGCATTTACACCCGTATTTGTAAAGCTAAGTAAATTATCTTTTAGAACTATTTTTATTGTACCGCGTTCAATATTATACTTTATGGCATTCCCCATTAAGTTAATAATGAGCGATTGTATCAATTGTTTGTTTGATTCTATGGGCTTTATATTGGATATTTCAGAAACAACATCTATCTTTTTCAGCTTAATATGCTCATTAAACATATCATGGATTTCATTAATAATTCCTGAAACTATTACTGAATCTGTTTTAGTAAATTGATTGTTCTCAATCTTAGAAAGCATAAGTAAATTCCTGTTCAATTTTGTTAAAAGATTGATGTGTTTACTGATTTTATTGATTATTTCTGATTGATTTTTATTTATTTGTTGATCCTGTACCAATAAATCTATTTGATTTTTTATTACTGCCAATGGGGTCTGCGTTTCGTGGGCTGCATTTTCGGTAAACTCTTTTTGTGCCCTAAAAATCTGAATGTTATTTTCTGTTAGTTTTTGAACGGAATCGTTAAGCGTATTAAACTCTTCTATATCTGAAGGCACTGTTTCTATAGGTTGTACACTATCAATCTTGTAAGATTGCAATTTTGAAATGATAAAATAAAAAGGTTTCCATGTTTTTTTTGAGAAATAACTATTTAACAATAACATTCCTATTAAAAACATTAGAAAAAGAACGATTTGCACAAAAACAATACCTTGGATTAAATCTTCGCTTTCTACCAAATCCTTTCTAACTATAATTTTATACCAGTTATTGTTCGCCTCAGCTATCGATTTCAACTCTCTATAAGGTTCAATATGCTGCCTTGAAATTTCATAAAAATCATTATCGTAAATTGAATCCTTTGCTAGGTGGTTTCCTGGAATTTGAGTAATGGAAATACTGGCATTCGTTTTTGATAAGGCTTCAGAAAATTGAACAATGGATATGCTGTCCATATTTTTTTCTTCAATTCCGTTAATGATATTTTCTTTTTGATAAATTAAGGTATCATCAACATCCGAAATCCATAAGTCTTGAACTAAAAAGTAAAATACTGGAACACTTATTAAAAATATAATGATTGAAAAAACAAGGTATAACTTTAAGGTTTTTTGTAAAAGTTTCATTACTGTTCGGTTTCAAATTTATACCCCATCCCGTAAATCGTTTTGATGTAACCAATGCACCCAGCTTTTTTCAGCTTTTTCTTCAAATTTTTAATATGTGCATAAATAACGTCGAAATTGTCAAACATATCGGCATGGTCTCCCATTAAATGTTCTGCAATAGTACTTTTGGTTAAAACCCTTTTGGGTGCCGACATAAAAAACAAAAGAAGTTCATATTCTTTAGGAGATAATCTTTCAACGGGTTTTTGATTGAAAAAAACAGTTTTTTCTATAAGATTAACATTAATATCCCCCAAATTAAGTAGATTATTTCCGTTATATTTTCGTCTGCGAACAACTGCCATAATTCGCATTGAGAGTTCTGCCAAATGAAATGGTTTGACCAAATAATCATCTGCACCAATTACAAGCCCCTTTAACCTGTCATCAAGAGAATCTTTTGCCGAAATAATAATCACACCATCTTGCTTATTCAGTTTTTTTATTGCTTCTAAAATTGTGAATCCATTACCGTCAGGTAGAGAAATATCTAGTAGGATACAATCATATTCATAAAGTTTAATTTTCTCAGTAGCCTTTTCTAAATTGGATGCCAATTCGCAAATGTATCCTTCTGGCGAAAGATATTTTGCGATACTTTCAGCTAAATCGGTATTATCTTCGATAATCAATACTTTCATTCTTTTTACTACGAAGTTATTATTTTTTACTTAAATGTGTTGCATTAGCAAATTTATACTCTTTAGCAAATCTTTGGTTGAAACGTTGGATTAATATGGGGCTCTTCTTTTTTGTGGGAGGGTAGAAAAAACAAAATAAATTCCCTCAAATTTGCACCGACCTTTCATTAGAATTTTCTTTTTTCGCCTTGTTGCTAACGTACGGGTTGTATGGTTAGTTACGTTAATTAAAGATACTATTTTCCTGATAATTACTAAAAAAAAATCGCGAA
>NZ_JBTLRD010000039.1:0-5029 GCF_054584775.1 Polaribacter litoreus
GCGGACTTTCTTGGTCGATAATTATTTACTAAATTAGTTGCTTAGAATACGCAACAAACCATATACAACAACGTTGTGTGTAATTTGACCAAAGCATAACCATTTGAAAATGTGTTAGATATGGATTTTATTATTCTTTTTTAATATTTTATTATCGTTTTACGATAATTTATTATAGATTTGCGATAATAAATTTAATATAAAATGAAAAATAAAACAAAAAACACGGACAAAGGTATTAAAGCCTTTAACACAGTTTACATTATCGGAATTGTTTTCGCTGGAATGAAACTAATTGAATATCTAAAATGGACTTTTCAATTAATAAGAAAATGGAATTTACCAGAAGAACCTTTTTTCTCAAAAGTAAACTTGACAAGTATTGATGCCGAAATGTCAATAACAGCTTATTTAATATTTGCCATTTGTTACATTATTGTTTTTGGTTTCATATTTTTAGGTCTTTACCAACTGAATAAAACGACCAAGCTGTTTGCAGAGAAAATTACTTTTCAAAAAGAAGTTGGTTCTTCTTTTAAAAAAGCAGGAAAATCATTTCTTGCTTTTGCTTTTGGAACATTGATTATTGATATTGCTGTATTAGCTTGGACACTAGGTTCAAGTAAAGTAATTGACTTATTGTCAACTGAATTAATAGTCTTTTTTATTTTAGGTTATCTAATGTTCTTTTTAGCGGATATTTTTGAAGAAGGGGTAACTTTAAAAGAAGAAAACGAATTAACTATATAATTATGGCTATTATAGTTAATTTAGATGTAATGCTTGCCAAAAGAAAAATGCAATCGAAAGAATTGGTTGAAATTCTCGGAATTACACCAGCAAATCTTTCGATACTAAAAACAGGTAAAGCAAAAGCAATACGATTTACAACACTTGAGGCAATTTGTGAGGCTTTAGAGTGTCAACCAGGAGATATTTTAGAATATAAAAACGAATAAAAAACTACACACAACAATGGCTATAAGTAATTGCTTGTTCTCGCATACTTTGGAAATTCCTACGGAATTTCCAACTTGGTGTGTACTTGCAAAGTTAATCGCTAAAACACGCAACTACTCATAGCCGAGACCGTTGTAAAACATTATGAAAAAAACCATTCACCTAGCATTAATATTAGGAATTCTGATTAGTTGTTCAGAAAATAAACACATATCTGAAATCAAAAATTACGTTATTAAAATTGATAATAGAACTGACTTAAATGAATCAATAACGGAATTTAATACTGAAAATCAGAACGGAGAAATTAGTGGTGGAACTTCAATTTACGAATTGACTGATAATGACAATAAATTATACCGAATTATAAAAGAAAGTTCTCAACCGAATGATTCCGTATTTAATTACGAGTTTTATTACAAAGACAAAAAGTTGATATTTGCCAAAGTTATTAAGTTTTTAAACATTTCATCGGAATTTGACACAATTGTGAATAGCGAACTATATTATAAAAACGAAAAACTGATTGAGCAACTTAACAAAAAACCAAAAGGAATAGATTCTGAATATATAAAATTACTGGCTGAATCTTTTACTGTTGAGGGACTTGGAACTGAATAAAAAAACGTTTTACAACAACGTATATAGCTCATAGCTAGTCATTTGCTTAAACGAAGTTAAGGCATATTTGCTAGTCCGCCAAATTTTTTAATTTGGCTTATTGAGAAAAGATAATAAGAAAAATTAAAAAATTCGGCTCGTGCTTAATCCGAAAATAATTTCATAATTTGCACGCTACGAGCCATATACAGAAACGTTGTAAAAAACTGCTGAATCGCGCCAGAAACAAATAAGTTCTTTAAAATTAACTTTTGGTTTTTTGTTATTTGTAAAACTGAATTCTGAAAAAATGTGAATTTCAAAAATGTGGAACACTCTCTCGCTCGCAAAATTCAACTCGTTGAATTTTGCGTATGATGGAAATTAAAAAAAAGTGGGAATTTTCTCAAACTCGGAAAATAAAATTGCGGAATTCTTTCTCAAAATCTGAATTTTGAAAGTTTGTGGAATTGTGAAAATTGTGGAAAAATTACAATGATGGAATTTTACTCAAAACTTGAATTTTGAAAATACTAAAACTGAAAATTGAAATTATTGAAAATTATAATGGAAAAAATAAACACGCATTTTACAACAACGTGTATAAAAAATTGCTACTTTTAGCTTAACCAAAGTTTGTTGCTTTTTTGCAAACTCTGATTTTCCTACGGAAAATCGCCGTTCACAAAAAACGCAACTTTCCATAACACAAACACGTTGTGCGTAATTAGCGAATGAAAAAAATTGAAGCTTTCAAAAACTTTTATAATAATCGAAATTCTGACAACTGGAATTTTGCCAAGCATTATATTCCTCATTGTTTTGAAAGTATATTTATAGTTGAATGGAATTATGGAATAATAGAAAATTTCCCATTTGAGGATTATCCTTTGAAAAATGAAACTTTTGAGGAAATGAACAAAAGAGTAAAAATTGAACAAGAGTTTAATGTTTTATTAAAAAAAGAGGAAGTCTATAAACCAATTTCAATAAAGGAATTAGCTAATAAGTTCAATGTGGAATTTTCACAACGAACGGTTGAATTGATTCCTGAAACCCCAGGAGTTCATTATTTGGAAAATTTAAGTATAGAAAAACTTAAAATTTCACTTCAAAAATTAAAAGAAAATTCTAGACTCAATCTTTTAATTTACGAATCTGAGGAATATGGATTACACCTAGAGAATTTAAAAAGAGAGTATGAAAATATTTCACTGGAAAAATACTTTGAAATACAGGAAATGTATTCATTTCAAGTAGAATCATTATTATTTGAAGAAAATTTGAATTGGTGCATATCAACAGCTGAAGATGCTCCAATTCTGTTAGGTTGTAAACAACAATTTGTGAATAAAATTAATGAAATTGTAAATTTGGAATTATTCAAAGTGGAAAGAGAAGAAGAAATGTATTAAAAAAACTACGCACAACACTGTATAAACTTTATTGCTGCTAAATTTTTCCTTCGGAAAAATACGCAGGCACAAAGTTGTCTAATATTTTGCTTACTTTTAGCTAAACAAAACGCAACAAAGCTTATACGAGAAACGTTGCCCACAATATGAAAAAAATCCTGCTAATATTAATAATTTCAGTAATTAACAAATCATTTAGTCAAAACAGATTGAATGGAATTGTACTAAATTTTGAAACGAAAGAGCCAATTGAATATGTTGATATTTACAATAAAAATGACTTTACTTCAACTAATTCTGAAGGAAGATTTTTATTTAAATCTAAAAATGATTCAATTAAAATCAGGTTAATTGGTTATGAATCAATTTTCACAACTTTTAAAAAAATTAATGACACAATATTTCTTAAAAGTAAATTTGAGGAATTAGATGAAATTATTATAAGTAATAAAAACCCTATTATCAAAGTTTACAATTCTGTATCAAAAAATTATCCCTCTGAACCATACACCGAAACATTTTTTTTAAGAGGTCAAATAAGAAAAAATAGAAAACTAATCAAGATTCAAGATTTGAATGGTTTGGTTAATCGAAAAGTACTTATTGGAACTTCTGAAAAACCAATGCCTAAAAAAAATTATAAAGTAGAAATATTGAATGTTAGAAAAGCTGGAATTGAGGAAAATATTGACTTTGTTATGTTTAATTTCAAACAAATACTTGAACATATTGCTGGAATAGGTTTAAATATTCAAGAATTCGAATTTAATAAAAGTAAATCAAAAGATAAAAATTTCGTAAAATATTCATTTTTCCCTAAAACTGAAAACAAATCAAAAATCGAAGGTTATTATCTTGTAAATGAAAACGACAATGCTATCACAGAATATAAAGTTAAAGAGATTTTAGACGATTCATACAAGAAAGGTAAAAACTTTAAATTTCGAACGAATTATATAGAAAAGATAACTTTTTTTAAAAAAAATATTGCTAAAGGAAAATATTTCATTCATAAAGCAAAAATAAATTCAGAAACTGAAATAATAAATGAAAATGGAAAAAAAGATTTGTATAATGAAACTCATTCTTTTATTGTTCTGAATCAAACAAATCTTAAACTAAATAAAAAACATTCTATAAAAAAAGATATTTTCGAATTTAAAAAACCTTTCAATTTAGAATTTTGGAAAAACCAGGAATATCTATTATTAACAAATAAAATGAATGATTTTTTAAAAACAATAAAAGATTCGAATAATGAATTTAAAACTATAACAAACATAAAGGAATAATACTGTGGGCAACACCGTATAAAAAAAATTGCTAAATTAGTGCTTAACCAAAGTTAGTTGCTTTTTTATCAACTTCTGAATTTCCTTCGGAAATTCCTCGCTGACAAAACCGCAACTTTCCTTATACAACAACGTTGTAAATAATGCGTAATCCACTCAAACTCGTGAAAGTTGGAGTTTCAAAAATGTTGGAATTTGAGCAAAACGTGTGAATTTTGAAACGCTCAAAAATGGAATTTAAAAATTGCTGAACAGACTCTCGCTAACGTTGAATTTTGAATAAAATGAGAAATAAAAATGTTGGAATTTAATCAAACTAAAAATTGCAAAACGCAGGAATCAAAGCAAAACGTTTGAATGAAAAACTGGAATTTAGCAACCTTTGGAATTGAAAATCTTTATGTAATTTTCTCTCAAACTCTGAATTTGGACAAAATTGAATTAAGAACCTGAAAAAGCACTATTTACAACACTGTATAAAATTTATTGCTACTTTATTTTTCCTTCGGAAAAATACGCAGACACAAATTTGTTTCATTTTTTTGCTTACTTTTAGCTAAACTAAACGCAACAAATCTTATACGAGAAACGTTGTAAATAATAGTGGAAAACACTCAGAAACGTGAAAATTTGAATTTCCAAAATGTTTGAATTTAGTTGTTCGTGGGAATTTTTTAATCGCTTAAAATGGAATTTAACAATTGCTGAATTATCTTTCACTCGTGAAAAAATTATTGTGGGAATTTTATCTTGTTTGTGGAA